>JBDKHS010000267.1:0-3290 GCA_039797505.1 Pseudomonadota bacterium
TGATGAGGTTTTCTACTTGCCAAGCTTGTCTTGCCGAGTGATTTCCTACAAAGGGCTGATGATGCCCGATTTATTGCCTGCGTTTTACACCGATTTAAAAGATGAACGTTTTGAATCCGCGCTGTGCGTGTATCACCAACGTTTTTCAACCAATACTTGGCCACAATGGCGTTTAGCGCAACCGTTCCGTTATTTAGCACACAATGGCGAAATCAACACCATTCAAGGCAACCGTAACTGGGCCTTGGCGCGGGGTTATAAATTATCCAGCGAATTGATTCCGAGCATGGAAGATATTCGTCCTTTGGTGTCCACCACAGGTTCTGACTCTTGCAGTTTAGACAATATGTTAGAAGTCTTGATTGCGGGCGGGATGGATATTTTCCGTGCAATGCGTTTATTAGTGCCGCCTGCTTGGCAAAATGTGCAAAGCATGGACAGCAATTTACGCGCTTTTTATGAATACAACGCGATGCACATGGAACCTTGGGATGGTCCTGCGGGGATTGTGCTGACCGATGGACGTTATGCAGGCTGTGTGATGGATAGAAACGGGCTGCGTCCTGCACGTTATATCATCACTGAAGATCGTCATATTACCTTGGCTTCTGAAGTCGGGGTGTATCCTTATGAAAACTGCACAGTCGTGGCAAAGGGACGTTTGAAACCCGGTCAAATGATGGCGGTGGACACGGAAACGGGTGAATTATTATTACCCAATGACATCGACCAACGCCTGAAAAATCGCCAGCCTTATCAAGCTTGGTTAAATGAAAACGCCAAGTATTTAGATGACAATCTCATCGGCGCGCCTGCGGCTCAAAACGAATTTGACAAGGCGCAGCTTGCGATTTATCAAAAGTTATTCCAAGTGACTTTTGAAGAGCGTGACCAATTGTTACGCGTGCTTGCAGAGAGTGGGCAAGAAGCCACGGGTTCAATGGGCGATGATACGCCGTTCCCTGTGCTGTCTTTACATGTGCGTTCCGTTTACGATTATTTCCGTCAACAATTTGCCCAAGTCACCAATCCCCCGATTGACCCCTTGCGTGAAAAAATCGTGATGTCGTTGCGGACTTGTTTCGGGCGCGAAGGCAATTTGTTTGACGAAAAGCCCTTAGATGCGGCGCGTTTAGAAGTGACCTCGCCTTTATTAACGCCCAACAAGTTTAAAAAATTGTTGGCAATTGGCGATCCCAATTATTCGCACGAACTGATTGATTTAAATTACAGCGACAGCGACGGTTTAGAAAATGCTATCCGCAATGTTTGTGAACAAGCCGCCAATGCAGTGCGTGCGGGCAAAGTGTTATTAGTGCTCAGTGATCGCAAAATCAGTGCGGACAAGTTGCCAATTCATGCTTTGTTAGCCGCAGGCGCAGTGCATCATCATTTAATTGAAGAAGGCATTCGCTGTGACGCAAATATCATTGTGGAAACCGCAACTGCGCGTGACCCGCATCATTTCGCCACCCTGCTCGGTTATGGCGTGACGGCGATTTATCCATATCTCGCCTACGAATGTATTTTAGACCTGATTGCTTCAGGCGAAGTGCCCAATGTCTCGCCCACCACCGCCCTCAATAATTACATTGAAGGCATTAACAAGGGCTTGTACAAGATTATTTCCAAAATGGGGATTTCGACCGTCACCAGTTATCGTGGCGCACAGTTATTTGAAGCTGTCGGCTTGCACAGTGCGGTGGTGAATTTGTGCTTCAAAGGCACGACTTGCCGCGTTCAAGGCACGCATTTCGATGATTTGGAAGTTGATCAGCAATTGCTGCATAAGCAAGCGTGGAATGCACGTAAAACTTTGCCGATTGGTGGCTTGTTAAAATACATCAATGGTGGCGAATACCACGCTTACAATCCTGATATTGTTCAGAATTTACAAGCTGCGGTGAAAAGTGGCGATTACGCGAAATATCAAGTGTACGCACATTTAGTCAATACTCGTCAGCCGATGGTGTTGCGGGACTTGTTAAAATTACGTGAAGGCGTGCAACCGATTCCGATGGATGAAGTTGAACCGATTGAAAGCATTCTGCCGCGTTTCGACAGCGCGGGCATGTCCTTAGGCGCATTGTCGCCCGAAGCCCATGAAGCTTTGGCAACCGCGATGAACCGTTTAGGCGGGCGTTCCAACTCAGGCGAAGGTGGCGAAGACCCCGACCGTTACGGCACAGAACGCATGTCCAAAATCAAGCAAGTGGCTTCAGGACGTTTCGGGGTTACGCCCGCGTATTTGGTCAATGCGGAAGTGTTGCAAATTAAAGTGGCACAAGGCGCGAAACCCGGCGAAGGTGGTCAATTACCCGGCAGCAAGGTCAATGAATTAATTGCGAAATTGCGTTATGCCGTGCCCGGTGTGACTTTAATTTCTCCCCCGCCTCACCATGACATTTACTCAATCGAAGATTTAGCACAATTAATTTTCGACTTGAAACAAGTCAATCCTAAAGCCTTAGTCTCGGTGAAATTGGTGGCAGAAGCAGGCGTGGGTACGATTGCCGCAGGGGTTGCCAAAGCCTATGCGGACTTAATCACCATTGCAGGTTATGACGGCGGCACGGGCGCAAGTCCTCTGTCTTCGGTGAAATATGCAGGCAGTCCTTGGGAATTAGGTTTGACCGAAACCCATCAAATTTTACGTGCCAATAATCTGCGCGATAAAGTGCGGGTGCAAGTGGACGGCGGTTTGAAAACAGGCTTAGACGTAATTAAAGCGGCGATTTTAGGCGCGGAAAGCTTTGGTTTCGGGACTGCGCCAATGATTGCTTTAGGCTGCAAATACTTACGGATTTGTCACTTGAATAACTGCGCCACAGGCGTAGCAACCCAAAACAAGATTTTACGCCGTGAACACTTCATCGGCTTGCCTGAAATGGTGATGAATTATTTCCGTTTCGTGGCACAAGAAACCCGTGAATGGATGGCAAAATTGGGCGTGCGTCGTTTAGAAGATTTAATCGGGCGCACCGATTTATTAGAACGCATTGCTGGGGAAACTTCCAAGCAACGCCGTTTAGATTTAAGCCCGATTTTAAGCGATGCAGGCGTGGCGGTGGATCAACCCCAATATTGCTTACAGCCTTTCAATGCGCCGTTTGACAAGGGCGAGTTGGCAGAACAAATGGTACGCGACATTCTCCCCGCGATTGAAGCCAAGAGCGGCGGTGAATTCAGCTATGCCGTGCGCAATATCAATCGTTCTTTAGGGGCGCGGCTTTCTGGGGAAATTGCCAGACGGCATGGGGATTTAGGAATGAGCGATCACCCAATTACCC
>JBDKHS010000268.1:0-10098 GCA_039797505.1 Pseudomonadota bacterium
GCAACTTCGCTGCTCACCCGATTCAAAAAGTTCACCACATCCACCCAATCGCTGAATTGCAGCGCGTCATTGGCAAGCTGGGTTTTCGCTAATTCAATATATTTTTCAGGCAAATGCTGCACATCGACAGGGGTGATAAAACTGCCAAAAACCCAGCCTTGTTTCCCCTCTGCCGCTTCCACTTTATACCAATAATCCCGTTTATCGCCCAAGAGTTCAGACTGTTTCGCCTTTTCAAGCTCACGAATCACCGTGCCAAATTGCAAACGGGTCACTTCTTTAGCCGTGGCTTTAGGCTGCATTCGCACCCGTACCCCTGCGCCAATGGTGATACGCTTGTCGCCCGTCACAGGCTTTTCAGTCACAATTTTGCGGGCAGGCAGCGGGTTTGGAGCAGGGATTGCGGCGACGGAGACCACTTTTCCAGCAGGCGTGGGCGCATTCGGATCAAAAATTTGCAAACGCCCCTGCTGCATCTTGTAAATGGTTTTCTTTTCGATACTATCGCTTTGTTGATTCCCTAAATAATTGATTTTTAACTCAGTATCAATCAACTCCAGAGAACCATCCTTATCCACATCGTCAAATTCAAGCCGATGTTCTTGAAATTGAGTATTCATAAGCCCCACAGCTCCCGTGTTATCCAACGCCGTTTGGCTGAATAATTCACGGTTTTGCTGCAATGAAATCACTTTAAACTCAGTTTGTTGCACGCCTTTGCTGGGAGAAAGATTGCGCGTGAAAAACAAAGCAGGTTTCGCATTTTTTTCAAAATCGACGGTTTGAAACTCCGTCACTTTGTCTGCGAGTTTGCGCCCAATTTTCCACTGCTTATCATATTCCAACAACCACAGTTCTTTGCCAGTCGTGCGCTCTTGCGCATTTTCCAGAGCCACAATTGCGCGTCCTGAACCAAATTCACCCAATTGAAAACGCAGATTTTGCGGCTGATAATTGCGTAATTCCTTGGAAAATAACTGTTTAATTTGAGACTCGTCCAAGGGAGTTTCCGCAGCACTCGGCAAACTCACCCACAAGCCTAAACCACAAACCGCTAAGCTTCCCAAAAACCGTGGTTTCATTTTTCCCCCTAGGCTTCCGCTTCTACTTCCGCCCCAAGTTGCACTAATTGACGTGGTTGTTCTGCATGACTGAAATAACTATTCGTAATTGCATCCGACAGCAAGGGTAAAGAACGCTCCAAATGTTCTAATAATTGATCCAGCGACTTTCTGAAATTATTTTCATCAGGTGTTGCTAATAGATCAATTTCAGCCAGACGCACAGTGGTCATAATTTCCAAAATAATCTTTTCTTCTGCCATGCGATATGGCGTGTCTTCCGAGCGCGGCAATCTGCGAATGTATTTATACAAACGTTCCAATTGATAACCGATTGCACGCGGATTGCTTTCATTTTGCAAAATGAGTTCAAGCGTGGCATTGACTTGCAATTGTGAACGATAACGGCGGCGATAAGTCATTAAGCTGTCGGTGATCGTCAACAAATGTTCTAAAATATTGGCATCGTCTACGCTGGGTGTGGTCAACATCGCCCGCAATAATTGCCCCGTTTGCCACGAGCGTTCCAAACGTCTACCAATCATTAAGAACCGCCAACCCTGTCCATGCGTCATGCTTTCCATGCTTAAGCCTGCAAATGCCGCCAACGCCGTCACCAAATTATCCAGCTCCAGCAAGGCATCGCTTAATTGCATTGGGGTTTTGGCATCGCCCCGCTGCAACACCGCTAAAGCATCATCAATATCGCTGATGACGCGCCACATGTCGGGTGAAACACGGTCACGCACTGAACGCGCGGCATTCAGTAAAAATTGCAAGGTTGAAGACAGGCTGCCAATGCGGTTGCGATCTAAAAACACCGACAATAATTCGGTTTCAGGGGCGGCCAATTTTGCCGCCGCGCCATCGCCGACAAAGCCTGGATAGGTTTCGGTTAAAAAAGTAACCGCACGTAACAAACTATGCACACTGGCACGATTTTCCGCATCGGGATAGTCATAAGGCTCAAGCAGCGATAACAGCACCGAGCGTAATAAACGAATTGCGCCTTCTGCCCGTTCTGCATAACGTCCTAACCAGTATAAATTTTCTGCAACGCGACTGGGCAATTCACCCTGTTGCCCTTCGTAAATAGTGAGGCTGGTTTTGATGTCAGGCACTAAACTCACTTGACGTTCAGGCTCGGAGGCAATCACCCAAGTGTCTTTACTAATCCCGCCATTTTGGCTGGAAATAATCGGCGTATCATCGCTGGGCGCAACACGGGTCAAACCGCCTGGCATCACCACATAGCCGCTTTCACCGCTGACCAAGAAACTGCGCAACATCATTTGACGCGGTTCTAAGCGGGCATTGACCAGCACAGGCGTGGTGGAACGGGGTGCTTCTTCTGCCCCCACAAACCAATGCGGCTGGGCGCGAATTTGTCCACGCAGCATTTCCAATTGTTTTTGGCTGAGCATACGCCCACGCACTGAAACCATGCCGGGAATTGCGGCAATGCGTTTAATCACTAATTTGTCTAAATTGGCTAATACATGTTCGCGGGCTTTACGCTCGCCGCACCACCATGTCAGGGGGGATTGCAGTAATAATTCTTCACCCAAAAAATGTTTTGCCAACGCGGGCAGGTAGGCGTGTAAACCGGGGTTTTCGAGCACGCTGCTGCCGATGGGATTGGCAAGCATGACGTTGCGCATCCGAATCGCTTGCATCAAACCTGCAACGCCTAAGTAGGAGTCGGGGCGTAATTCCAAAGGATCGCAATAGCTGTCATTGACGCGCCGAAAAATCACGTCAACACCTTGTAAGCCGTCCAAGGTTTTTAAGAAGACTTTGGCATCGCGCACGGTTAAATCTGCGCCCTGCACCAAGGTGTAGCCTAAATATTTGGCAAGGTAGGCGTGTTCAAAATAAGTTTCGTTATGCGGGCCTGGTGTGAGTAAAACTACACGCGGGTCTTCATGGCGCGACATACTTGCCAAGGTGCTGCGCATGGTTCGGAAAAACAGTGCGAGACGGTGAACGTGTGAATCTCGGAACAGGCTGGGTAAAATTCGCGATAAAATCAGGCGATTTTCCAGCGCGTAGCCTGCCCCTGAGGGCGATTGAGTACGATCGGCCAGTGCCCACATTTCACCATTGGGCGCGCGAACTAAATCGACGGCATACAAGGGCAGTCGATGACGCTGGCTGTATTTTATCCCGTCGGCAGAACGTAAAAAGCCGGGGTGTCCCATAATCAGCTCGGGCGGTAAAGTCCCTTTACGCAATACTTCACGCGAACCGTATAAATCGGCCAGCAATAAATTCATTAATTCGGCGCGTTGTAATAAGGCGCGCTCGATATTGCTCCATTCTTCACTGGAGATGAGCATCGGCACGGGATCAAGTTGCCAAGGACGGTCTCGCCCTTGTGGATCGCCGTAAATGTTGTAAGTGACTCCATTGTCACGCAGTAAACGTCTTGCTTCTTGCCAACGACGTTCGATTTCGTTGCGCCCAAGACTTTTAAGCGAACGGATCAAATATTCCCAATGAGGACGTATCTGATTATCGGCGACATACATCTCATCATAAACATGGGGATGTGGCTGATAATCAGTCACTAATTCATTGCTACTATTTACACTGAGGGTATTGGCTTCTGGCATGGCTATTTATCTTACGCATTGGCAGATTCGATGGTCTTGATTCAGAACAGGTGGTGTCGTGTGTTTATTATTTTAGTAACTTTCAATTATCCAGCCATTTTCTTGCTGCCTATTCTGGTAATAATCATTACAATGTAACAAAGTACTTTACTGAAATGCGTGTTCCTGCATCGCAATCTAAGCAGTTTTAAGTATTCCTGTTATAGTAACACGTTTATCCATGAACTTGCCTGTATGAATCTATCCCAATCCGTAGAAGAAACCTATCAAAATGCCTTGCTACAAGGGGTGTCGCGCACGTTCGCGTTGACTATTCCCCAGTTGCCGTCATCGCTTGCCACGGTGGTTGGGAATGCTTATTTACTGTGTAGAATTGCGGATACGATTGAAGATGAACCGAGTTTGAGCACCGCACAGAAAGTTCAATTCTCCCAAAACTTCACTGAAGTCGTGGCAGGTACTGCGGATGTACAGGCTTTTAGTCGTACGCTCAGCCCTTTATTATCCTCCAGCACTTCTGTACAAGAACATGAACTAGTTGCCAATACGGCACGAGTGATTGCGCTCACCGAACAATTTACTGCCACCCAACAAGCTGCATTGGCAGATTGTGTGCGCATCATGGCGCAAGGCATGGCAGCGTTTCAGCAACAAGCCAGTCTCGCAGGTTTGCCCAATTTATCCGAAATGAATCGCTATTGTTATTACGTTGCAGGCGTGGTCGGGGAAATGTTGACGCGTTTATTTTGTGAATATTCGCCCGCGATTGCCCGCCACGAAACTCAACTGCAAAAACTCGCGATTTCTTTTGGGCAAGGTTTGCAAATGACCAACATTCTGAAAGATATTTGGGAAGATCGCAGCCGCGATGCCTGTTGGTTGCCCCGTGATATTTTTGCAGCCCACGGTGTAGAGTTGGCAAATTTATCTTTGCGTGCGGGCAATACAGGTTTTAATCAAGCTTTGGCGGAATTAATTGCCGTGGCGCACAGCCATTTAGCCTTGGCGTTAAATTATGTGTTGTTGATTCCTAAATCAGAACAAGGAATTCGGCGATTTTGCTTGTGGGCTTTGGGGATGGCAATGTTGACCTTGCGCAAAATTTATCATTCACCTGAATTTAGCACGGGGCAACAAGTCAAAATCTCGCGGCGCAGTGTGCGCTGGACGATCTTACTCAGCAATGCCGCCGCTTATCACGACCGCAGTTTACAACTGTTATTTTATTTGTTGGGGCGCGGTTTGCCAAAAACGGTGGCGGTGGAAGTTCAGAGTTTTGCGGGAGAGTTTGCGGGGATTACGTTTTCTAATGTCGCAATGGGTGGAATTAACAAAGTATATAAGTAGGTTTTATGCGCTCAGTGGGCGACATTTTTGGCTATTCTAAACTGCCTAAATCGCTTATTATTGAAAGTTCACTTCATCATTAAGTTGTTAATAATATTTTCCACCGCAACGGAGACACTCATGCAAACTCCCCCTGATTATGGACGACCCCTATATTTTCTCACTGGGATGACCCTGCTTGCGATAGCGGGCTATCAAATGGAACTCCTCGTAGGAATGGGGGCGGTGTTTGCCTTGGCAATTTGGGCTTTGATTACCTTACATTATCTGGTAAAAATCAGTAAAAATAATTTGCCGTATGGACACCCCACCGTATTTTTTACCGCATTTTTAACGATAGCGGTAACGGGGGCATATATCAGCAGTCATTTAAACTCAGAAACTTACATGTTGTTATTTGGCTGGTTGCTGGTGGTCTATGCCGCAATAAGTTTGACACGTTGTCCTGCAATGCAAAAAACGGTGTTTAGCTTGTTAGCCATTCAATTTGTGGGCTTTGCCTTGGTGATGCCTGTGTTGTTGCGTTATAACAATATGGAATTATTGAATATTTGTAGCTCGGCAAAACCTGCGGCAACGCCTGCCAATGCCTTCAGTTTGGTTTTGTTGAAAGACTTAACCAATATTGTGGTGGTGGCTTCATTGCTGGTTGCGTGGAAACTGTGGAAAGTCGGTGCTGGTTGCACGACTCAAGCCTGTTGCAGTACGAGCAGTGAATGCTGTGCGGAATAAAGCAGTATTAAGCTAATGATTCATTTTGTTTGATTATAAGGGCTTGGTTGATTGCAGCCCCATAATATTGCCTTGTTAGTATCAGCCCATGATCAAAGCCCCGATGTTTATCAAAACCTCGGGGCTTTTGAGTTTACAAGCAGTTCGTAGGGTGTATGGCGGCTACTTAATTCAACTGCGTAACTCCTATTAAAGCAACTCATCCCAATTAATTTTTGCCCAAGTTTGTTCTAAGAGCAGCACTTCCGTTTTAATGAAGGCTAATAATTCAGTAAACTCAGTGGCATCTTGCTTGCTTGCGGCAATTTCTGTGGCGGCGGCAATTTTCCCCAAACGTATTGCACCAATGCTGCTGGTGCTGCCTTTGAGCGAATGCGCCAAACGATGTAAGGTGACATAATCCCCTTTGGTATAGGCTTGATCTAGGCGATCAAGTTGCTTGGAAATATCTTTTTCAAACTCGCAGACAATCTTTTTCAAAATTCGGCTGTTGCCCAGTGAAACCCGCTTGATTTGTTCAACATCAAACAGTTGATAGTGCGCAAACTCTTGGGCTTGTTTTGTCATCGGAGAGGAGATTTCATCATGAAGATTCTCCGCTTCGGAAATGCTGACTGTGGTAACTTCCCCAGATAAATCTAAATATTGCTCCACTACGCCGCGTAAACGTTCCACGGTAATCGGTTTTGCAAGACAATCATTCATACCGACGGAATAATACAATTTCACATCGCTGGGCATGACATTTGCCGTGAGTGCAACAATGGGGAGTGCGTGATTTACACCAGTAGAATGGCGAATATGACGTGTTGCTTCAATACCATCCATCACAGGCATTTGAATATCCATAAAAATTAATGCGTAAATATTCTTATCGCACAATTCAATAGCCTGTTTACCATTTTCTGCCACATCAACATGACAACCCAAGGTTTCAAGCATATTGGTAGCGACCAAGCAATTGATCAAATTATCTTCAACCAATAACACTTTTTGGGTAGTGGCAGAGGGCAAAGCAGTGGTTGTTTTCATAGTTTTAGACGGTGTTTTAACAATAGGATTAGCCACCATTGTGGAAGGCGGACTGTATTTTCTCAAGATATTACTTAGGCGTTCCAAACTGAAAGGCTTGGCGACATAATCATCCATACCCTCGGTAAAACAACGCTCTGCATCACCACGCATGGCATTGGCAGTCATCGCGACAATAATCCGATGCGTTTGCTTACGAATGCGCTCTTGTTGACGAATCGCACGGGTGGCTTCAAAACCATCCATTTCAGGCATTTGTACATCCATAAAAATCAACGAAAATTCGCGTTGATTGATTAATTCCAAGGCTTCGCGTCCATTTCTGGCGACACTGACCTCACAGCCCAGTTGCTGCAACATATTCACGGCAACAATGCAGTTGACTTCATTATCCTCAGCCAATAACACGGGCAAGCCATTGTAATGTACGGGCGGTGCAGATGTTGCACTGGGTTGGGCTGAAAATCGCATTAAACTTTCAAGCGTGATAAATGCGATTTGCTGTTTATTAATATGGGCTTCCCATAACAAAAATAAGGTGTTACGTAATTGATGAAACGGCAAAGGCTTAATGAAATGGGCAGCAAAACCCTGTGTTTGTAGGTGTTGTCCGTTTTGTTGAGAGCCAGCAGAGGACAGCATCACTAAGACGGTTTCTTTCAGCAAGGGCGATTGTTTAATTAAATAGCCCAAATATTCGCCATCCATTTCAGGCATGAAATAATCCAAAATGGCTAACCAGAACGGTTGTCCTTGTTGCGCGGCTTCTTGCAAAGCACTTAAAGCGGCTTTACCCGAATTCACTGTCACACAGTCGCCTTGCATGCCTTCCAGTTGTTCGATTAAAACTTGTTGGTTGACGGGATTATCATCCACCACCAAAATCCGCACCCCCGCTGGGAAATGATTTCTCAAGCTAGACACATGCCCCGTTGGCGAGGACTGCGTTTCTGCCAAGGGTAAAGATAACTTAATGCTGAATGTTGAACCCTGCCCCAGCTTACTGCTAACGCTCATTTCCCCGTCCATCATGTCAATCAATTGCTGGCTGATGGATAAACCCAAGCCCGTGCCGCCAAATTTGCGGGTGGTGGAAGAATCCGCTTGGGTAAATTTTTCAAAAACGTGTTCTAACTGGTGTTCAGAAATCCCGATACCCGTGTCTTTCACATGAATCCCGATGCGGGCGCGATGACTGCTTTCCATTTCACAATCGACATCAATCAGCACTGAACCTTTTTGGGTGAACTTGACAGCATTCCCCACTAAATTGGTCATCACTTGGCGAATTCTGCCCACATCTCCAATCAAATAACGCGGTGCAGTCGGCGCGTAACGCACCGTCAACACTAAACCCTTATTTTCTGCGGTCACAGAGAGCAAGCGTCCCACATCCATCACCGCATTTTCAAGATCAAAGGCAATGGGTTCTAGGGTCAATTTGCCCGCTTCAATTTTAGAAAAATCTAAAATATCATTGATTAAAGACTGCAAAGCATCGGTGGACTGGCGAATAATTTCTGCATATTCACGTTGTTGCGGATTTAACGCCGTGTTCAACATCAGTTCAGTCATCCCCACCACGCCATTCATGGGGGTACGAATTTCATGGCTCATATTGGCGAGAAAATCGCTTTTTGCTTGAGTGGCGGCTTCAGCAGTTTCTTTGGCGCGGCGCAATTCTTCTTCAGCCTGTTTGCGCTCGGTGATGTCGCGCCCCACCGCTTGATATTCAAATAAATTGCCTGCGTCATCAAACATCGCACGTTTAATCCAATGCTGCCAACGCACTTGTCCTGTGGGCAAGGTTACGCGATGTTCAGTTTCACAGACGGGCGAGTCTTTGGTGAGGATTGCTACCCGTTCTTTGAATAAATGAAAATCTTCATGAATCATTTGCAGGAAATAAGAGCCTAATAATTCCTCTTTGGTCTTTCCAAAGTAACGACAATAGGCTTGATTCACAAAGCTTAGAACACCTTCGGGCGAGATGCGACAAATCAGTTCGGTTTGGTCTTGCACGATAGCACGATAGCGACGTTCACTTTGTTTCAAAGCAGCTTCAGTGCGCTTGATTTCAGTAATATCGGTGGCAATTTGTAAACGTACTAAACGCCCATCAACCCAATAAATTGCACGGTCTCTTGTCAAATACCATTTGTTATTCAGTGAATTGCAAATTTCTGCGGTGTACACCCCAAGCGGATTGCCCGCGTCATCTAACAGTTTTGGATTGCTGCAAAAACCACAAGGTGCACTCAGCGATTTTTGTAAGGCTTTCCAACATTCTTGTCCAACGACATCCCCAAAGGTATCTTGTCCATATTTATTCACATACAGCAGTTCATAAGTCTTCATGTCGGCGACATAAACCAAAGATTCAATACTGTCGAGAATGGTTATCAAGCGTTCGTGCGCATCTTTCAAAGCAAATTCATTTTGTTTACGCTCGGTAATATCGCGAGCAATACTATAAACTTGTCCTTGATCGATGAGAGGATAAGCATTCCACGAAATCCAGCGATAGCCACCTTCTCGGCAACGATAGCGGTTTTCAAAACCTAAAATACTTTTTCCTTGTTTTAATTTAGTAAAAACTTTTTCACTGGCGGCTATATCATCAGGATGTACGAAATCAAAGAAGGGGTTGCTGGTTAAATCTTCCAAACTCCAGCCTAAGGTATGTTCCCAAGCAATATTCAGTTGTTTGAAATAGCCCTCAAAGGTGGCAATCGATTGCATGTCTACCGAAAGATTAAACAAGCGGTCGCGTTCGCTTTCCACTTGCTTGCGGGCGGTAATATCAATCGCAATCCCTAAAATTGCTTCAATATTATTTTCAGAATCACGCAAGGTTGAAATGAAAGAGTCCAGCCATAACACTTTGCCATTTTTATGAATATAGCGTTTTTCGAGATGATAATGTTCCAGTTCATGATTAAACACTTTTTCGGTGCGTTGTATCACTTCGGCAAGATCATCCGGGTGACACACGTCAGTATTTTTAAGCTGTTGTAATTCATGGGGCGGATACCCCAATATTTCTGCCCAGCGATTATTAAATTGAATGTATTCGCCCGCGCGATTAATCAACACAATCCCGACAGCGGCATTATTAAAAATGGTGCGATAACGCGCCTCACTATTTTGCAGCGCCACTTCCATTAATTTACGCTGGGTAATGTCTTGTACTAACACCACAAAATATTCAATTGCACCATTGACCTTACGCACGCAGCGCGTGGAAATATTCGCGTATAAAATCGAGCCATCTTTCCGAATGTAACGCTTATCCAAAATATAACCATCAC
>JBDKHS010000269.1:0-4801 GCA_039797505.1 Pseudomonadota bacterium
GAAGATGCGCCCAATGGTTATTATATTGTGAAAGGCGGCGGTTTGCCGCGAATTGATGTGATAGGCTATAACAAACGGGTCAATTGGAATGAACTCTTGAATCGTTTAAAAGCCGTCACCAAATTGGAAAAACCGATTATTAAATAAGTTTTAAGTTTAAAGAAGCCCCCAACCCCCTAAAGGGGGCTAAACAATTAAAATTTTTGCTTTTAAGTCCCCTTTAGGGGATTTAGGGGCTTGTTTAAATGTTTAATTTTTAGCCCCTGTTAGGGGGTTGGGGGCTTTAGCAGTCAATCCACTTCCACCACTCTCACTAGGAGAATAATATGCAACCCAATAAAGTTGTAGATTTTAACAGCGCGGCAAGCGCACTGGGCACAACGGCTGTCAGCAGCAGCGACACCAATAAACTGATTCGTAACACCTACATGTTGTTATCGATGACCTTATTATTCAGTGCTGTCACCGCAGGCATTGCGATGGCGGTCGGAATGCCTCCGATTCATTGGGCAATCACTTTAGTCGCGTATTTTGGCTTATTTTTCGCAACCGCCGCACTGCGTAACAGTCATTGGGGTTTGCTTGCCGTGTTTGCATTGACGGGTTTTATGGGGATGACCTTAGGACCGATTTTGAATTTATACATGTCCCGTTTTGCCAATGGACACATGTTAGTCATCATGTCTTTCGCCTCAACGGCTGCGGTATTTGTGAGCCTGTCCGCGTATGCCTTGACCACCCGTAAAGATTTCAGTTTCTTAGGAAACTTTATTTTTGCAGGCATGATTGTCGCGATGTTATTAGGGATTGGCGCGATTGTGTTTCAATTGCCGATGTTATCCTTAGGCATCTCCGCAATGGTGGTGTTATTGATGGTGGGTTCAATCCTGTTCCAAACCAGTGAAATTGTGAACGGTCATGAAACCAACTACATCATGGCAACCGTCGGCTTATACGTCTCGATTTACAACTTATTTATCAGCCTGTTGCAATTATTAGGCGCGTTATTTGGCGAAGAATAAACCCATTGTTCAGTTTAGCCTTCAGCGCGTTAGGCAAGGCTAAACCTGATAATCTGTCAGAATCAGTTCAACACGCATTATTTTTAAACTTACCCGCGCCGCTTGAAATCCTGATTCTGACAATTTTTTCCTTATCTCCCCAAAATTTATTAAATTTGGCAAAATGCTTGCTTACGCCTTATCACGTCGCGCTTAAAAAACCAAGCAGCACCGTTCTGATTCGACAATCATTTTAGAAATACCGCCGTGAATGACTTGAAATAAGAGATTATTCGCTGCAAACTCAGGTTATAATAACGCCATACTATCTACATGCTTAGATTCGCATGGTAGGATAAAGCGGTGTAAAATAGCCCCATTATGCCAAGTCAAACATAGACTTTAATCAAAATTGCCTCACTGCTGGCTTGCTCAAAGACGTGCTAATTGGTAAAGTGCTCAGTTGCTTAAAATGGTAAAGAAGTTTCCTTATGACCGCCATGTGTGGGATAAACAGCACGTTTTTAGCTGCATTTGGAATCATTCTATATAAATGGCTCTCGTGTGATTTTCCCAAATAACAACGTTCAACCCTGCCATTTTGCTTTTGTGTTAAATTTACATCACGGGATTGATCTACTTTCATGTTCAAGCGCATACGCGGACTTTTTTCAAACGACCTTTCTATTGATTTAGGTACAGCCAATACCCTGATTTATGTGAGAGGACAAGGGATTGTTCTCAATGAGCCTTCTGTGGTGGCAATTCGTCAAGGACGTGACGGTGAAGGCGCAAAAAACATCGCGGCGGTCGGTCTCGAAGCCAAAATGATGTTAGGACGCACTCCCTTTCATATCAGCGCGATTCGCCCCCTCAAAGACGGTGTCATTGCCGACTTCACCATTACCGAAACCATGCTGCAACACTTTATTCGTAAAGTGCACGAAAATCGCTTTTTACGTCCCAGTCCACGGGTTTTAGTTTCCGTGCCTTGCGGTTCTACTCAAGTGGAACGCCGTGCCATTCGTGAATCTGCGATGGGTGCAGGGGCGCGTGAAGTGCATTTAATTGAAGAACCGATGGCAGCAGCAATTGGTGCGGGAATGCCCGTCAGTGATGCCACAGGCTCGATGGTGGTCGACATTGGCGGCGGCACTACAGAAGTTGGAATTTTATCCCTAAACGGGATTGTGTATTCTGAATCGATTCGTATCGGCGGCGACCGTTTCGACGAAGCGATTATTAACTATGTGCGCCGTCACTATGGCACTGTGATTGGGGAAGCCACCGCAGAACGCATTAAACATGAAATTGGTTCGGCGTTTTCTTCCAAAGAATTACGTGAAATTACAGTTCATGGTCATAACCTCGCCGCAGGCATACCCCGCAGTATTAAGCTCAATAATCACGAAGTGCTTGAAGCTTTACAAGAACCTTTAGCAGGGATTGTTGGGGCTGTGAAAACTGCCTTGGAAAAAACCCCGCCTGAACTGGGTTCAGATGTGGCTGAAAAGGGCATGGTGTTGACGGGTGGTGGTGCGTTATTGAGGGATCTGGATCGCCTGTTAATGGATGAAACGGGTTTACCTGTGATTATTGCTGACGACCCCTTAACCTGTGTTGCACGGGGCGGCGGTCGGGCTTTAGAAATGATTGAAGAACATGGGATTGGAGTATTCGCTTTAGAAAGTTAAGCGTGAGGAAACACCCATTAAATCACTCTTCATTCAGAATCCGTCCATCACCCTGCGGGCAATTTTCTTTCTCGGTATTTCTGTAACCTTAATGGTTGCAGACTACCGATACAGTTATGTCAAACAAATTCGTACTGAATTATCCGTAGCGATGTATCCCTTACAATATTTAGTGAATCTGCCTGTGCAAACGGGACAGTGGCTTTCGCAAAATTTTTCCACACGCGGACAATTACTGGACGACATGGCACAATTGCGCGAGCGTAATTTGTTGCTACAAGTTTCACTGCAAAAATATGAAGACTTGAAGAGTGAAAATGAACGGCTACGCGCGTTGTTAGATTCTTCAATCAAATTGGGCGAGCGGATGCTGTTGACAGAAGTGTTAGCCGTAGATTTAGACCCTTTTGCCCGCAAAATTATGATTAACAAGGGTATATCACAAGGCGTATTTAATGGACAGCCCTTATTAGATGCTTATGGGGTGTTGGGGCAAGTGACGAATACAGGTCCACAATCAAGCACGGTGATGTTAATTACAGACCCTAATCACGCGCTTCCTGTGCAAGTGGTGCGCACAGGTTTACGCACGATTGCGATGGGGATGGGGGCGACTAATCGTTTAAAACTTTTATACCTGCCAAATAACTCAGGGATTAAAGTCGGTGATTTATTAGTGACTTCGGGCTTAGGTGGACAATTTCCCGCAGGTTATCCCGTAGGCACAGTGGCAGAATTTACCCCCGACATTGGGCAACCTTATGCACAAGTGCAAGCCATTCCCAGTGCACATCTAGAACGCAATCGTGAAGTTTTGCTGGTATGGACGAGTGAAGAAAAAGCCGCCACAGGTAGCAGTGAGCAAAAACCATGAGTCGTAAAAAACACCATGGTGGCTGGGTGATTGTGACAAGTCTGCTGGTGGGCTTAATGTTCACTATTATGCCCTTGCCGTCGTGGGCGGTGGTGTGGCGACCTGATTGGGTGGCTCTGATTTTATTGTATTGGTGTATTGCCTTGCCGCAGCGTGTGGGGATTACTTCGGCTTGGGTGGTGGGGATTTTTGAAGATATTTTGACCGATACTTTACTAGGGCAGCACTCTTTAAGTTTGATTTGTCTTAGCTATATCAGTGTAAAACTGCATCGTCGCATCAGAGCCTTTCCCATTTGGCAGCAGTCCGTTGGCGTATTTGCGTTGATGTTGCTCAGTGAAATTTTGAGTATTTGGATACGCGGTATTTTGGGGGCGCAGTCTACGGATTGGTCATTTAGTTATCCTGCTATCAGCAGCATGTTGTTATGGCCTTGGATTTTTGTGATGTTGCGGGATATTCGACGGATGTATCATGTATTTTAGCGGGTGGGTAAAATATTAAGAATATTGTCTGAATCAGAATTGACGGGATTATCTAAATTAAACAGGATTAAGCCCTGCTCTGAAATAAAGACGGTTATGTTTTTTCTTTAATTCTGAAAATCCTTTAATCCTGTAAATCCTGATTCAGACAAGCTTTATTTAACCCTAAAAAGGTTTACCATGGCAAAACCCACTTATCCCGTCACTCCTGCGATTCGGGCGTTGCGACAAGCACAGATTGTCTTTGACTCCCATTTATACGAATACGAAGCCCAAGGCGGCACCGCAGTTTCAGCACGTGAATTGCAGGTTGATGAACATTGCGTGATTAAAACTTTGGTGATGGAAGATGAAAATAAACAAGCTTTCATTGTGCTAATGCACGGAGACAAACAAGTTTCGACTAAACAACTGGCGCGTGATTTAAAAGTGAAAGCAGTGCATCCGTGCAGTCCTGAAATGGCAAATAAACATACGGGTTATTTAGTGGGCGGCACTTCACCCTTCGGCACGAAACACCCACTGACGGTTTATATGGAAAAAACCATTTTAGAACTGCCCAAAATTTATATTAATGGCGGTAAGCGTGGCTATTTGGTCAGTGTCTCGCCACAAGATATACTCGAGTTATTGAAAGCGAGCTTGGTTGAAGTTGGAATATGAAACAAACATTGTATGAAATTCTGCGGATTGAACCCAATGCCAGCCCTGAAGATGTTCGTTATGCGGCGCAACGGCTGGCATATA
>JBDKHS010000270.1:0-3728 GCA_039797505.1 Pseudomonadota bacterium
TCTGCTATTTTTATAAAAGACTCATTATAAAAATAAGTTAAAAAATAGTCGTAAATAGACAAAATAAGCGGCTAAATACACAAATATATGAAATTAAGAAAAAAGAAAAACTAGCGTAATCTTATGTTTTAAAAAGCATTATGCTTCTTGTACTAGCCCTCCCCTTTAGTGGGTTGGGGGCGCAGTTGAGGTCTAATTGATGACACAAGGCTAACCCAAGCTACTTTAACTCTTTCTTATCCCGAACTCAGGTTATTCACCCTCTTCAAGTTTTCAATCTTGCAATTCCTCCCCAATAACAGTATTTTGCTTGGGGTAAGTCACAAAATATTCAGCAGTGCTGATTGACAAAACACACGGTGATAGTATAGAGTTACTTACAGTTTAGACTTAGTCTAAATTCATCAACCTCCATTCATCAGTGGCTATCCTTAAAAAATCACTTAGCGAATGAAGGCAAATGTGGGTTGAAACACAATACTTTTTTGGAGGGTTTCCCATGGAACTCAAAAATAGCAAGACTGAATCAAACTTGAAGGCTGCATTTGCAGGCGAATCTCAAGCCAACCGCCGTTATTTGTACTTCGCAGCTAAAGCTGACGTAGAAGGCTACAACGACGTTTCTAGCGTATTCCGTTCCACCGCTGAAGGCGAAACCGGTCATGCACACGGTCACTTAGAATATTTAGAAGCCAGTGGCGACCCTGCAACGGGTTTACCGATTGGCCCTACTGCTGACAACCTGAAAGCAGCGATTGCTGGTGAAACCCACGAATATACCGACATGTATCCCGGTATGGCTAAAGAAGCCCGTGAAGAAGGCTTTGACGAAATCGCTGACTGGTTTGAAACCTTAGCGAAAGCAGAACGTTCACACGCGAACCGCTTCCAAAAAGCTTTAGATAATTTGAATCAATAATAAAGCGTTTCGGGACGCGGTGCACAGCCCCGTCCCGAAATTCACAAAACACAACGTACGAGAATCCATATCATGCCTATCGATAGCCGCGAAGGAAGTTTACAAGCTCCTACTCGTCACCCATTGGAGTGGCAAACCCCTGAGTTTTATAACGAAGAATCTCTGTTTACTGAATTAGAGCGCGTGTTTGATATTTGTCATGGATGTCGACGTTGTTTCAAACTGTGCCAATCCTTTCCAAAACTCTTTGATTTAATTGATGAAGCTCCCACGAATGAATTAGACAGCGTGGATAAAAAAGATTTCTGGCAAGTCGTTGATCACTGCTATTTATGCGACATGTGTTACATGACGATGTGCCCCTACGTGCCGCCGCATGAGTGGAATCTCGATTTTCCGCACTTGATGCTGCGCGCCAAAGCCGTCAAATTTAAAAATGGCGATGTAAAATTACGCGATAAATTACTGACTTCTACCGAATTAGTCGGCAATTTAGCAGGCATTCCCGTGGTTTCCAGCCTTGTGAACGCCAGTAATAAAATTAAACCCTTGCGTAAAATTATCGACAAAGTCGCAGGCATTCATGCCGATGCCATTTTGCCCGATTTTCACAGCGACACCTTGCGCAAACGCGACAGCAAACTGCACAAAGTTGGCTTAATTCCCACCGCGACTGCTGACACCAAAGGTAAAGTCGTGTTATTTGTGACTTGCTACGGCAACCGCAATGAGCCTGACATTAACGAAGATTTGATCAAAGTATTTGAACACAACAATATTCCCGTCATTCTTGCCGAGCAAGAACGTTGCTGCGGAATGCCTAAATTAGAATTAGGCGATTTAGACAGCGTCAAAGAATTTAAAGAAGTGAACATTCCCACCATGGCGAAATTAGTGGATGCAGGCTATGACATCGTCGCGCCCATTCCTTCTTGCGTGTTGATGTTTAAGCAAGAATTGCCCTTAATGTTCCCCAATGATTCCGATGTTGCCAAAGTACAAAACGCCATGTTTGACCCCTTTGAATATTTAATGTTACGCCACAAAGCGGGTTTATTGAGCACTGAATTTGCCAAAGACTTGGGCACGATTTCTTATCACGTTGCTTGCCATTTACGTGTGCAAAACTTGGGTTTAAAAACTCGTGATGTATTGCAATTAATTCCCAATACCAAAGTCGATGCTATTGAACGCTGTTCAGGACACAACGGCACCTATGCTGTGAAAAGTGAAACCCACATGGATTCGATGAAAATCGGCAAGCCTGTGTTCGACCGTGTCGCCAAAGCCAAGCCCGATTATTACAGCAGCGATTGCCCGATGGCAGGACACCAAATTGAAAACGGTTTAGTCGACAGCGAACAAAAGCCCACTCATCCGATGCAATTACTCCGTAAGGCGTATGGAATTTAATCATGATGCCCTTGACTCGCCAAGATTTATACAGCCTTGAGCAATATGCAGAGCAACGTGCCGCATTTCGTGCCAAGGTGATTGAACACAAGCAAGCCCGTAATTTACAACTCGGCAAACATTTAAGCCTGTTGTTTGAAGACCGTTTGACCGTGCAATATCAAGTGCAAGAAATGCTGCGCATCGAACGCATTTTTGAATCCGCAGGCATTGAAGAAGAATTAAGTGCCTACAATCCTTTGATTCCTAATGGGAAAAATTGGAAAGCCACTTTAATGATTGAATATCCTGATGTAGAACAACGCCGCATTGCGTTAGAACAATTACTGGGTATTGAAGATCAGATTTGGGTGCAAATTGCCGATACTGACAAAGTGCTCGCTATTGCAGATGAAGATTTAGATCGTTCCACCGCAGAAAAAACTTCAGCCGTGCATTTCTTACGCTTTGAATTCACGGCAGAACAAGTTGCTGTGATGCAAGCGGGGGCGAAAATCAGCATCGGGGTTAATCATCCACACTATACCGAACAGGCTTCTCCCATCGCTCAAAATTTGAGGGCTGCATTATTGGCTGATTTTGCGTAGAATCCTCTCTTAATTTTAAGTGATTAAGTAGGAGAAGGAAATGCGTATGCGTTCATTACAACGTGGGGCGATTGTACTACTCTGTGTGTTTAGCACGGGTTGTAGCCTGATTAAAGCCAGTGATTTTGGGGGCTTTGGTTTTACGGAAACGGAAAGAGGGGATGTTATTACCATTAACGAAGTGTTTTTTGACTTCGATAAATCCGATTTATTACCCTTGGCTGAACGCAAAATGGATAAGATTGCGGAAGTCGTTCAAACCAATAGCACACGCAATATCTTGATTAGTGGACATACTGATTTCACGGGTGAACATGCGTACAATCAAATCCTGTCAGAACGGCGTGCAAACACGGTACTGAATGCGTTGATAAAACGCGGGGTTCATGGAGCGCGCTTAAAAGCACGTGGTTTTGGTGAAACCCAACCGATTGCAAGCAATAATACGATAGAAGGTCGCCAGCAAAACCGTCGCGTAGAAGTGTTGATTTTGAACGAAGGTTTAGGATTTAACGATTAATCCCTGCTTAAAATTAATCGATATTTAGGACTGCCAGCCCGCGAAAGATGGGCAGTCCTTTTGTATTTTGGGGTATTAAAAATTGGGGCAACCCTAAATAACCCGAGTTAGGAGTTACGCAGTTGAAAACTACTTAACCTGAGTACGACGAATATAATTATATATTTCATTTTGTTACCGTATAAAGCTGCAACTACATGAATACTCAATAAGTTAATGTTTATGTGGGTGCAAATAAGCATAAATTAAAGTAGGTTAGCCTAAGCTAACCCAACGAAAATAAAGCAGT
>JBDKHS010000271.1:0-6993 GCA_039797505.1 Pseudomonadota bacterium
ACGCAAAAGAATTGCGGATACGTTTACAAGTGCATAGTCAGCAACGGGTTTTTATTCCTTTGCCTAGCCATGCGCAACAATGGGTCGCCCAGCAAGTGTTACTGAATGGCGAAACTGCGAAAACTTTGTGGCGCGAGCAAACAGGGCAATTGTGGCTGGGGGTGGAACAAGGGATTCACGAGGTAGTTTTACAAGGCGCGTTGCCCAATCACCAAAGTTTCACTTTATCCTTACCTTTGAAGCCCTTACATGTCAGTGTGGAAGCCAAAGAATGGCGGGTTGACGGGCTACAAAGCTGGCAACGCGTAGAAAATCAACTGCAATTTACCCGTGAACAAGGCAAAGAAGCGGCGCAAGAATTGAGCATAGGCAGTTTACCGCCGTTATTGCAGGTCGAGCGCACGCTGTCGCTGGGTTTGGAATGGCAAATAGAAACTAAAGTCACACGCTTGTCGCCTTCGGGTTCGGCGGTGGTGTTGGATATTCCCTTGCTGGCGGGCGAGTCGGTGACGCAGGAAGATGTCCAAGTGTACGAGGGTAAAGTGCAAGTCAATCTCGCGCCCCAACAGCAGGAAATGAGCTGGAGTTCGGTGTTGACTAAACAAACGCAACTGCAACTTACCGCCCCCGAAAGTTTGAACACGGTGGAGGTGTGGCGTTTGGATATTAGCCCGATTTGGCATGTGGAACTCAGCGGCATCCCAATGATTCATCAGCAAAACAGTGAAGGGCGGTGGCTGCCTGAATGGAGACCGTGGGCAGGGGAAAAAGTGGAATTGAAAATTACGCGCCCCGAAGCAGTGGCGGGACAAGTCACCACTTTAGACCGCAGTGAATTGCATTTGAATTACGGCTTGCGTACCACTGACAGCCGTTTATTGGTGAATTTACGCAGCAGTCGCGGTGGGCAACACGCCATTACTTTACCCAGCGATGCCCAAGTGCAAAGCGTGAAAATTAATCAGCAAAGCATTCCCTTGCGCCAAGAAGGTCAAAAAGTGGTATTGCCGCTAGTGCCTGGTTCACAGCAGGCGGAAATCGTGTTTCGACAAGCCACAGGTATTCAAAATTACACGCAAACGCCTGTGGTGGATTTGGGCATGGACAGCGTCAACAGCCATTTGTATTTGAATACGCCGCGTGAACGCTGGATTTTGGCGGTGGGCGGCTCGGGAATTGGGGCGGCGGTGTTTTTCTGGGGCGTGTTGGCGGTGATGATTGTGCTCGCGCTGGCTTTGGGCAGAACGAATATTACGCCTTTGAAAACGAGGCATTGGCTACTTTTATGCCTAGTGCTCACGCAAATTCCCATCAGTTATGCGCTGTGTGTGATTGGCTGGTTTTTCGCGCTGGGGGTGCGGGCGCAGTTGAAAGCTGAAGATTTTCGTCCGTGGAAATTCAATTTTATTCAATTGGGTTTGCTGGGCTTAAGTTTCTTTGCTTTAGTCGGTTTGGTGTGGGCGATTGAAAAAGGCTTGCTCGGACAGCCCCGAATGTTTATTTCTGGCAATGGTTCGCACGGGAATTTCTTGCATTGGTATCAAGACCGCATCGGCGCGCAGTTGCCGCAGTCGTGGGTGATTTCGATTCCCTTGTATTATTACCGTATTTTTATGCTGGCGTGGGCCTTGTGGCTGGCAACGGCGATGCTGCGGTGGTTGCCTTGGGCATGGCGGTGTTTTAGTGCGCAGTTGTTGTGGAAACGTAGTGTGCGTAAAAAAGGCGTGGTGACTGCGAGTCATGAGCCTACTTAAGCTGAGTTCGGGATAAGAAAGAGTAGAAAATTTAGTCGTAGGGTGGAATAGCTAGCGTATTCCATTATCCCCCTAGAACTATTACGCTTCAGGGTGGAATACGCTACGCTATTCCACCCTACGACTACTAAGTATAATGAAAAATGACTTAGGAAATAAAAAGTTATCTCATGTTCACTAGCCAGTATTTTAGGTAGTGACATGTGGAAAGTTTAAGGACTGGCAGTGCTCGTAGCACTGCCAGTCCTCATTACGCTGGATTCAAGACCTTTTAGATGTCTGGTTTAAATTGCCTGTTGGGGTGTCAAAAAGGGAAGTTTGAACTTGCATCAATCTGCTCCATTAGGTCTTGAGTCTTTTCTAGTGCGGCTAAAATATAAAGATAGTTCATACAGTCATCATAGCTTAATGTTCTGCCTTTTCTATCTTTGAGCCATTTTTGACAAACTTGATAACCGCCAATGTAAAAGTTCCAAATGGCTGGGCTAACAGTATCAAAATACTGGGTTTTATTGATATAAACCTTGTCATCTTTATATTCTATTTTCTCAACAAGGTTATTACCTTCTATGGGAAAACTACAATCGTTTTCAATATCCGCTTCCATCAGGTGAATTTTAACCAGTTGTTCGCCTAACTCATTGAGTTGTTTAAATTTAGCTTTATCACTGGTTAAGGGTAAACGGGGAAAGTCGATTTTCAGAAATTCGGCGTAACGTGTTCTGTAAGTGGGGCTGTGAAAAACGGCATACATATAGTAAAAAACATCTAACGCGCTGATAGTTTTCTCAAAATCACCCCGTTCTTCAGGAATAAATTGCAAGGTTAAACGGGTTTCTAAGTCTTGGATGAATTTGGGGGCAAAGTTGGGTTTGCGGGTAATTTGTGAGTTTGAGGCTAAATCTTCTTTTTTTGCTTGGTAGAGATAGAGGGGAGCTAGTGCCATTGTGCCTTTATTACTATAAAAAGCACGATTATCCACTGGATATTTTGAAATTCCAAAATGAGAATAAGTATTATCTAATGCAACTTGTCGCATAAAAATAATAGATAAGTTTTCTCTATTCACGATGTGTTGCATCACTTCCTGACGAGAACGGTCAACAAGATTTTCATTGTGATAGTAATCACGTATATCAAACGGACGATATAAAACATGTGTAAGAAAACGCTGCCAATTTTTATCATCAGATAAATGTTTACGGATTGTATTTAAATTAAAACTATCTGTATCTTTCAAATCATACAATTCAGCAATTTTCGCATCAGACAATTCAAGATTTCTAAAATCTTCAAGCCGTTTCTGCAATTCTGCTTTATCAAAAGCGATAACAAAATGGTCGCGATGTGTTTTTACACCTGTCGAGTTAAATGGCATCATCTCTGTGATTTTCCACCCGCTTTCATATTCAGGCAATAAATCCACATTTTGCGGAATAAACAAATAAAAAGGTGATTGGGGCTGTAAAGTTGTCCATTGCGTTGTATTAATATCTTTCTCAGCTAAATACTGATATTTAAAAGCCCGTTCACCGTGCAAATGTGCATGATAAATTTTTGCATATTCTGCTTTTTTCTCACGGTATTTAATAAAAATACCAATCGCAACGCCTTGTTGAATATCAAACACGTTTTTATCAACACTCCCATCAGGCGACTGCTCTTTTTTCTTCGCGTTACCGTGTAAATCTAAAACATAAATTTCGTCAAACTCTTGCATTAAGACTTGACGCATTCCCCTAAAAGTCGGGTTATCTAAATAACCATGATTCGTAACGAAGCCTAAAACACCGTAACCCGTTTGATTAATCCGCCACTGAGCAAAACGAATAAATTTAACATAATCATCCTGCAAGCCTTTAGGATTGCTTTCATTCAAAGACTGTCCATCAACTTGGTAATAATCACGGATTAGTTGATTAATCCATTTTCCTTTATTCATAGATTCATAAGAATAAGGCGGATTTCCTAAAATTACCATCACAGGCGATGCCGATTTAACAGTATTTGCCTCATTGGCTTCATTGGATAACCAACGAGCCAGTAAACTTTCTCCGCTGGGGTGGGCTTCATCTAAAGTATTGGTTAAAAACACCCTTAAGCGTTCATCACTTTTAAAATCATAACCATACTCTTTTAACTGCAAACTCAATTTCATGTGCGCGACGGTATAAGCCGCCATTAACAACTCGAAACCATGCACCCGTGGTAGTAAATGTTTAGAAACATAATCCGACCACATGCCTTTATTTTTACGGAATTTCTCAAAAATCGTGGCAAAAACCGAATATAAAAACGTCCCTGTTCCTGTTGCGGGGTCAAGAATTTGCACTTTATGTACACCATTTTCTAACAAAGAATTATCCGCTAAGCCCTGTTTTAACTTAAATTTATCTTTAAGCACCCAATCCACAGAGCGCACGATATAAGACACAACAGGCTCAGGCGTGTAATAAACCCCGCGTACTTCACGTAATTTAGGGTTATATTGCGCTAAAAAAGTTTCATAAAAATGCACGACAGGGTCTTCTTGCCGTGTTCTCCGTCCAAAATCGGATAAAATCGCCGTAATATCCGCTCGATTTAATACCGCGCATAAATTGTCAACCATCCAGACTAGGCGGTCATCTAATTCAATACCCGCAATTTGATTAAAGAGATTTCTTAAAAATGGATTGGTTTTGGGGACAAAATGACTTGCAGTCAAACGATTAAAAGGCTGACTTAAATCTGCGCTGCACTTCGCGGCAAATAAACCATAACAAATGGTTTGAGCAACCATGTCGGTAAACTCTTCTACCCTTAAAGTATCAATTAAAATCATCCTAAAACTGTTTAACTGGTCGTGTAATTTGCCTTTATTATCTTCTTGTTCATAAGCAAGCAACATATTGTGGTTAATGTTTTGCGCAATAGATGCCATTTTTTTTGCTAATTCTTCAGGACTGCGCAACGTGACAATCTGTGTATTTACAAATGTTTGCAACAAGGTTTCTAAACGTGAAAACGATTCGGGAATCCGCTTCAAATTCCCCTTTTTATCTCGTTCCGCTAAACGCACCGTCATTTCAGGGCGATATTCCTGCTCAACAAACCAACGAAATTCAAGATAATCTGTCAAAAGTAAATTGTTTAAAAAAGGTAAATAGCGTTTTATTTGTTCTGATTGCGCTACTTTATCCAAATTGATACCGATGTCTTTTGCTTCAATATATCCAACAGGAATATTATTTTGTGCAATTTCAAAATCAGGTGAACCACAAGCAATACGGCGTGGCTCATTGGTTATCCGATAGTCAGGTAAAATCGCACACAACAAGTTTTGCAAAGCAGGGCGGTGAGTATGTTCTGTCGCATTACCTGCATCGATAGCGTTTTGTAATTCGTTTAAATAGGTTTGTATGGGGTTCATTTAGTATATTGAGATGAAGTTAGGAACAATATGATTGCATAAAATAAAAGAAAAAGCCGAGCTTTCAAACTCGGCTTTCTTGTCTGAACCACACAGACTTGAGGGGTTATGGATTTGTTAAAGTGTTCAGAACAATGCGCAATCATATTGCGATGGCTCTGCGGGCTTTTCTACGCTTAGAAACCTATAGTTACACCTTATTCGTGATGTGATTAGACACTCTCTTTTCTCTCCAAGGTGCAACCTAACTTCAACTGCGTAACTCCTATAGAACCGATTTGGAATCTTAATTTTAAGCTAAGTTTACGAGGTTGAGCTGATTGTAGGTGTGAATTTATTCGCACAACGCGCTCGAATTAAAAACGCATGCGAATAAATTCGCACCTACAACCAACTCTTTTGACAACATAAACAATTCAGTTTGAAGCTTAATTTCAGAATAGGGATGATTTCAAATAAGTTCTGTAAGGCGTAGCCGCCATACACCTTACGAACTGCACAAGCGTATTTACATTAAAATCAAATAATTACCTATTAAATTGCGTAACTCCTAAACATCAAAAATATTTCCCCCTTGCCTTTTCAAACGGACGCAAGATAATAAAGCATCTTTGTGAACGTCGATAAAAAACCACATGCGTGTTAAATCCCTGTTAGAACCCCAAGTACGCCTCCAAATTGCCCAAGTCACCGCCCGCATCATGGTGCAAGAAGGCATTAACGACTATCAAATTGCCAAAAATAAAGCCGTCGCCCAACTCGGCATTCCCCACACTAAAAATCTACCCAGCAACAGCGAAATTGAAGCAGAAGTTTTGATTTATCAACGGCTTTTTCTGGGTGAATCGCACACGAATCATATTCGTAAATTGCGCGAAGTCGCGATAAAAGCGATGCGCTTATTTCAAGAATTTTCACCGCGCCTAGTCGGCAGTGTATTACAAGGCACGGCGCATCAACACAGCGAAGTGCAATTGCATTTATTCACCGACGCGCCCGAAAATGTCGCCTTTTTCCTGATGGAACAAGAAATTCCCTATGAAATGGGCGAAAAGAAATATCGGCAAGTCGCGCAACAAGTCATCACTTTTTCCAGCTACCACTTCATGGCAGGCGAACAAGCGATTAGCTTGGTGGTGTTTGCGGAAAATGATATTCGTTGGTCGCCGCCCAGCCCGATTGACAATAAACCGATGCGCCGCGCCGATTTACGGGCGGTCGAAGCCTTATTGCAAGCATCGTGATTTATCAAGTTGCCGTCCCCACGCCCCTAGACCAAGTTTTTGATTATTTGCCCCCCGAAACTTGGATGCCGTATCCCTTGGCGGTGGGAATGCGGGTGCTCGTGCCTTTTGGGGGCAGAGTGCTCGGCGGGCTGATTGTCGCGATTCAAGAAGAGAGCGATTGCCCCCCCGAAAAGCTCAGAGCGATTCGCGCCGTTTTAGACAAAACGCCTTTATTCAATACGGAAGAATTGGCTTTATTACAATGGGTTAGCCGTTATTATCATTATCCGCTGGGCGAGGTTTTAGATGCCGCTTTGCCCAGTTTATTGCGTAGTGGCAAAACTGAACTGGTCAAGAAACCCACGCAGCGCGTTTACAGCCTCAGTCCGCAAGCGCGGGAATTTACTTTAGAAACGCTGCCGCTTAAAAAAAACACCGTACAACATCGAATTTGTAGCTTACTCTGGGAATACAGTGAGGCTTTAAGCCGTGAAGCGATTTTGCAACAAATTCCCAACACCGCTTCAAACTTGTCGAAACTCGTCGGCGCGGGCTGGTTAATTGAAGAAGTTCGAGAACGCAAAGAATCGCTCGAAACTTT
>JBDKHS010000272.1:0-2887 GCA_039797505.1 Pseudomonadota bacterium
ATTATGCCTTAGAAGTAATTTGGTAATTAGCGTTAATAAAAAAGCCCGCAATCAGTTGATTGATTGTGAGCTTTAAAAAGCAGCGTAGATTGGGTTGCCATTGGCAACCCAACCTAATAAAAAGCTCTTGATTATCCGTCAACAGCCAAATTCCATGCGCTGAAATGTGACTCATTTCAACATCCAAAGTGCTTTTTCCAACTGCGGACAAGTTCATCATGATGCTCCTCAATTTAAGAGACTTTAAAGGGATTAACTATTTTCAAACAGCTTTCAATAAGTTGTCCATCCTGCATATCCTCAGAATACAAAATATCACAATGCGATTCTAAAGCACTTGCCAACACCAAACTATCAAAATAGCTGTAGCCGTACTTTTCACCAATTAACCAAGCCTGTTGAATCGTAGCAATACTCACATTCACCACAGTCGATATTTTTAAAACAAATTCAAAAGTTTCTCGAATTTCAGGATAAGTCCAATTGAATTTACGTCTAAGCACATTAGAACATTCATTAATAATCTGAGTCGATAACATAGGACTTTGACTTAATAAATTCACAGCAATTTGCTTTTTATGAGATAAATCCCCTTCTCGAGCAAACGCATAAATTAAAATATTGCTATCAATAAAAAACCGATTATCTGGCATTAGCCTCTTCTCTATCAAATTTATAATCCTGCAAATCCACTTGCTTAGCAGCAAAAAAAACCTGTATTTCCTCTGTAGAAGGCGACTTTTTAGCAACCTTTTTCAGCGAATCGACTAACAAAATCACCTTCAGAGATTGGTTATACCACTCGCTATATTCATCAGGAATTTTCAATACCCCATTTTGAGCAATGGCTTCAAATTCTATCGCATTCATTTTATGTTCCCTTTCAGAAAAAACTGACACCAGAATAAATTAAAGCCTGCCATCAGTTAAACCAATGACAGGCTTCAAAAAGTATAGAACTCTAAATCTTACAGTGCAAACAAGTTCATAAACTCATTCACTGGCGTATTTAAAACAGATACTTGCCCCACTCCTAAAACACAGCCTTGTGAGATGCGCGTCGAATGAGGCAAGGGAAAACAATTAACGCTTGTCGATTTCTACGAAAGAACGCTTTTCTTCGCCGATGTATTCAGCACTGGGGCGAATAATACGGTTGTTAGCGCGTTGTTCCATCACGTGAGCAGCCCAGCCCGTAATCCGTGAAATCACGAAAATTGGGGTGAACAAGGGGGTGTCAATGCCCATGAAGTGGTAAGCAGACGCACTGAAGAAGTCCAAGTTGGGGAATAATTTCTTTTCATCCCACATGACTTTTTCAATCGCTTCAGAAATAGGATACAAGCTTTCGGGATCGCCCATTTCGACAGATAATTTCTTAGACCATGCTTTGATCACGGTGTTGCGGGGATCAGAGGTGGAGTACACCGCATGACCGAAGCCCATGATCTTGTCTTTGCGTTCTAAAGCATCTAACAAGCCTTGTTTAGCTTGTTCGGGGGTACGGAAGCGTTGGATTAATTCCATAGCTGCTTCGTTTGCACCACCGTGCAGAGGACCGCGCAACGTGCCGATACCTGCGGTAATCGTGGAGTAGAAGTCTGATAAGGTTGAAGCGCAGACGCGGCAAGTAAAGGTAGACGCATTGAATTCATGTTCTGCGTACAGAATCAAAGAAGCATCCATACATTTTACATGTAATTCATGTGGTTTCTTACCGTGTAACATCGCTAAGAAATGTCCAGCAATGCTGTCTTCATCGGTATAGGTATCAATGCGTTGACCATGATTTGCAAAGCGATACCAGTAGCTTAAAATCGCGGGGAAAGCGGATAATAAGCGATCAGCGATGTCATGTTCTTGAGCAAAGCTTAATTCAGGTTCTAAAGTGCCTAACACTGAGCAACCCGTACGCATCACGTCCATTGGATGTGCGCTGGCAGGAATTTGTTCCAACACGGTTTTTAAGGCAGCAGGTAAGCCACGGAAGCCGCGTAAACGGGCTTTGTAGTTTGCCAATTCAACAGTCGTTGGTAATTTTCCGTATAACAATAAATAAGCAACTTCTTCAAAGGTGGCTTTGTCAGCGAGTTCGCCGATGTCATAACCACGATAGGTTAAACCTACGCCTTCTTTACCCACGGTGCTGACGCTGGTTTGACCTGCGGTCATGCCGCGTAAACCTGCGGTATTTTTAACTTCTTTTGCTTTTGACATGCTTATTTCCCTTCTTTATTGAAAAGTGCATCAAGTTTTTGTTCGTAGTTGTGATAACCCAAAACTTCGTAAAGTTCGACACGGGTTTGCATCAAATCTAACACTTCTTTTTGCGTGCCTTGTTGGCGAATCGCATTGTATACCTTGATAGAAGCCGCACTCATGGCGCGGAATGCAGACAAGGGATATAAAACTAAGCCCACGCCGACATCACGTAATTCATCGACGGTGAAATAAGGGGTTTTCCCAAATTCGGTAATATTCGCTAACACAGGTACTTTAACCGCAGCGGTGAACGCTTTGTATTCTTCTAAGGTGTGTAAAGCTTCTGCGAAAATCATGTCTGCGCCTGCTTCAACATAAGCACAAGCACGGTCAACGGCGGCTTGCTTGCCTTCGCTGGCATAAGCATCGGTTCGCGCCATGATGACAAATTCAGAATCGGTCTTTGCATCAACCGCCGCTTTCACGCGATCCGACATTTCTTCTAAAGACACTAAAGCCTTGTTAGGACGATGTCCGCAACGCTTGGCTTGAACTTGGTCTTCAATGTGCACTGCGGCAACGCCTGCACGGGTCATTTCTTTAATGGTGCGCGCGATTGAGAACGCACTGCCCCAACCCGTATCGATGTCAACTAATAAAGGTAATTGGGTAGCAGCAGTAATGC
>JBDKHS010000273.1:0-8745 GCA_039797505.1 Pseudomonadota bacterium
TACGGTTAATAAAGTCGTCCACCATGCCTGACTGCAAAGGGCCCGGACGGAACAGTGCGACCAAGGCCACAATGTCTTCAAAACAGTCAGGTTGCAGGCGTTTAATTAAGTCTTTCATGCCACGCGATTCGAGCTGGAATACCGCAGTCGTTTCCGCATTACGCAGCAATTTGAAGGTTTTCGCGTCATCCAAGGGAATGGCTAAAATATCAATCGGTTCTGCACTGAATCGATTGATAATTTCTAAAGCCCATTTGATAACGGTGAGGTTGCGTAAGCCCAAAAAGTCGAATTTCACCAAGCCCACGGCTTCGACATCGTCTTTATCAAATTGTGTGACTAAATTCGGGCTGTCTTGTTCACAATACAGCGGGGTGAAATCGGTCAAAGTCGAGGGCGCAATAACCACGCCGCCCGCATGTTTACCCACGTTGCGGGTTAAACCTTCGAGCTTGCGGGCGGTGTCAAAAAGTCCTTTAACGTCTTCTTCTTGCTCGTAACGCGCTTTTAAGGCGGGTTCTTGTTCTAAAGCTTTATCGAGCGTTATCCCAAGTTCAAACGGGATTAATTTGGCGATTTTGTCCACAAAACCATAAGGATGGTTTAACGCCCGTCCCACGTCACGCACCACGGCTTTTGCCGCCATCGAACCATAAGTGATGATTTGTGAAACCTTGTCGCGCCCATAACGATCCGCCACATATTGAATCACGTCATCGCGCTGATCCATGCAAAAGTCAATATCAAAGTCAGGCATGGAAACCCGTTCAGGATTCAAGAAACGTTCAAATAGCAAATCGTAAGGAAGTGGGTCTAAATCGGTGATTTTTAAAGCATAAGCGACTAAAGAGCCTGCGCCTGAACCCCGTCCGGGTCCGACAGGAATATTGTGATCTTTCGCCCATTGAATAAAATCTGCCACGATTAAGAAGTAGCCCGCGAAGCCCATTTGCTCAATCACTTTGAGTTCAATTTCAAGGCGTTGGTCATATTGAACGCGCAATTCCGCAAAATTGGGGCGAGTGCCAAATAATTTTTGTAAGCGTGCTTCTAAACCTTGTTCGGAACATTGCCGAAAATAAGCATCGGGGGTTAAAGTCGGGTCAGGAATGGGGAAATCAGGTAGGAAGTTTTTGCCTAAAGTCAGCTCTAAATTACAACGCTGCGCAATCAGCCAAGTGTTTTCCAAGGCTTCAGGAATGTCGGAAAACAATTCAGCCATTTCTTCAGGCGTGCGTAAATATTGCTGTGGGCTGTATAACTGTGGGCGGCGCGGGTCAACTAAAGTATGCCCAGTGTGAATACACACCCGCACTTCATGTTCTTTGAAATCTTCGCTGTGTAAAAAACACACGTCATTGGTCGCGACCACAGGCATTTGCATTTCGGTAGCAAGTGTCACTGCGGCGTGAATATAATCTTCTTCCTCGGGTCGTCCTGTGCGTTGCAGTTCCAAATAAAAACGCTGTGGAAATAATTTGTCCCATTCCTGCAAACGCTGTTTTGCGGATTCGTAATGTCCTGCAACCAAAGCTTTGCCCACGTCACCTAATCTGCCACCTGAGAGCGCAATTAAACCGTCGGTACTGCCTTCCAACCAAGCGCGTTGCACATAAGGCACTTCTAATACTTGCCCTTCGGTGTAGGAACGCGACACGATGCGGGTTAAATTGCGATAGCCCACCAGATTTTGACACAGCAGCACTAAACGACTGACATTATTATCAGGTTCACGGATTTTCAAATCCACGCCGATAATCGGTTTCACCCCAGCCGATTGCGCAGCACGGTAGAACTTGACCAAGGCAAATAAGTTACTGTGATCGGTAATCGCACAGGCGGGCATGTCGGCTGCACGCACGGCTTTAATCAATCCGCCGATGCGAACCAAGCTATCAACAAGGGAATATTCTGTGTGTACAAGGAGATGAACAAAGCGTGTTGACATGATAAGGACGACTTCACAAGACAAACGGGAGAGGATTTTTTAATTATACCATGTACCTATTTATGAACTTTAAGCGTCTATTTATGCTCATTTTTTGAAATAGCCGTGTAATTTTTAATGTAATAAACGCATTGATTTATTTGATTAATTCATGTGTCGATAGACTGGAAAACTATCGTGCCTGTCTAGGGGCTGTTGAAAATAAAATTTTGAGAGCGGAGAGTCAGGAGTAGCAGTTGCGCAGTTGAGGTTCGTCTGTGTCAGAATCAGGATTGACAGGATTATCCGAATTCATCAGTGAGAAGCGTTTTTAATCCTGAAAATTCTTGAATTATGAGTGACGCAGTTTAATAAATAATTGGTTGATTTTACAAAATTATTCGCTGCACAATATTAACTTATTGTAATACTCATATAATATTTTGATGCTTGAACATTGATAATCCATAGGAGGCACATCAATCGGGATTCATCGTTTTATCACGAATTGATGCGCTTCGTTCCTTAGCACATCCTATGGGCTAGGTTTTTAAAACCTAGCAGGTCTTATATTTCCACTCAAGGCAAATTCGGCGGCTCTGTCACCACCAAACCTTCTAAAATCCGTTGCAAGGTCTCCAAACTTTCCGCTTCCATATTGTAATTGCTGTTCGGATAAGTGACTAAACGCGCATCACTACGCTGGATAATGCCTTGAACCACCTCGCCCACGCCTTTCACTCCAGAAATATAAACAGGATAAACAGGGGCTTGGGTATGATGCGCCAGCCACAAACTGCCGCGTTTTAATTTATGTGGCAATTCGCTGGGGGTGACAATGCCCCCTTGGGGAAACAGCGCAATCACTTCCCCCATTTGCAAAGCCCGCATTGCAGCCCGCAACGCATTTTCAGGGCGGCCCGTACGATCCACAGGAATACAGCCCAAAGCACGAAATAGAAAATTTACGAATTTAATATCATAAATTTCCTTAGCAATCAGAAAACGTAAGGGGCGACGGGTTGCAGCCACCAATAAAAATGGGTCAAGCCCTGAAACATGGTTGGCAACCACAATCGACGCGCCCGTTTTTGGCAAACTTAAGGCGGTGTAACGCAGACGGTGGTATTTTTGGCAAAAAATACGGTTTAAGCCGTCCAAATAATTGAGCCAAGTGTGCCCCCAATCGGTGTAATTAGCCCGCGCACAGGCACGTAAACCATAAATTATCGCTAAAACAAATAAAAGCCCTAAGCCGCCCCATACGTTCATCCAATTTCCTTTGTGGTTCAAAACCTCGCCCTTCAGGGTGATAGTTCAATTGTCCCGCGTTAGCATGTTATTATTTTTGACAAGCTCTTCATTTACGGAGAGGCAAGCCATTAAGCTCTATCTGTCGATGGCTTTCTCACTCGACAGAGGAGCTTGGGTCTGGAATTGAAACTGCTTGCTGTTGTTTAGGTTTGTACACTTTACGACGGAATAAATCATGACGACGGCTCACCAAACGATCAATGAACAGTAAGCCGTCTAAATGATCTAATTCATGTTGTAGCGCACGGGCTTCAAAGCCTTCCATGTCATATTCATGTTGTATGCCGTGCTGATCTTGCGCCATTAAGTGCAAATATTGTGCACGAATCACATTCCCTGTGTAATCAGGGACAGACATGCAGCCTTCGCGCCCAATTTCAAAGCCTTCCCATTGGGTAATTTCAGGATTAATCAGCACTAAATTGCCATGATGTTTGATTTTGGGCTTGCTGGAAACATCCAATAAAACAATGCGTTGAAAACGTCCCACTTGCGGAGCTGCAATACCCACACCGCCAGGGCCTGCACGCATGGTATTTTCCAAATCGGTTAAAAATGCCTGCAATTTGGCATCAAATTCGGTGACGGGGGCAGAAATGGTTTTTAAACGCGGGTCGGGATAAGTCAAAATTTCGAGCAAACTCATTACATCACCAAAGTTTCAATAGGTTCGAGTTGCACTTTTAAATCAGGGTGTTGCGTTGCCAGCAATTGCTGCAAAGCTTGTGATAATAGCGCAATTCCTTGGGTGGCAATGCCTTCAATGTGCATGATGTAAAATGGGTTTTCGACACTGCCCCCGACATCAGATTCTAAATCTAGAATATTTAAGCCTGCTTCACTTAAAACACTGGTGACTTGCGCCACGATGCCCGCACGGTCTGCGCCATGTACAGTAATTCGCACTTCAGGATCGCGGTGTTGATGCAAATGTCCTTCAATTGCATCAATGTGCAAGTGCAGATTTAATTCAAGCACGACTTCTTTTAATAAATCATAAAGTTGCTTGTTATCCCCCGCATAATTCACCATCAGCATAATGGTGAAGTTGCCGCCCAAACGTAACATCGAGGCCTCGCCCAAATTGCAGCCGCCCTTATACAACGCGCTGGTGACTTTGGCGACGATACCGTGCTGATCTTTTCCCACCAGTGTCAACATATACCATTGCGACATAAATTATTCCTTAGTTTTTCATGTGTTAGAAATTGAATTATTTTAACGTCAGTTCGGGATAAAATTTTGTAGTAGGGTGGAATAGCGCAGCGTATTCCACCAAGAAAGGTGATAACACTAGGTATGACGCAGTTGAATCGATAAGACCTTCATTGTACGGCAGAAGCTCGTAAAATCCTCGCCGCTGGAGCGACGAGGTAGGCATTCCAACGCTGGAGCGTTGGAACGAGACAACTATCATACTTCATGGTGGAATACGCTATTCCACCCTACTACAAAGATTTCTTATCCCGAACTCAGGTTATTTTAAGAGTAAAGCAAACTGCGTCATTGCTCACTTACAAAATATACTGGCTCAAATCTTCATTTGCGACCAATTCGGCTAGATATTTATCCACATACGCCGCATCAATGCTCACATTCGCGCCTTGGTTGTCAGACGCTTCAAATGAAATGGTTTCTAGTAAACATTCCATCACTGTGTGCAAACGCCGCGCCCCGATATTTTCCGTGCGCTCGTTCACTTGCCACGCCATTTCCGCAATGCGTCGAATGCCTTCCTCGGTAAAACTTAATACCACGCCTTCGGTACGCATTAACGCAATATATTGCTCCGTTAATGAGGCATTTGGCTCGGTCAGAATACGCATAAAGTCATTGACTGTTAAGGGATTTAATTCAACTCGAATCGGCAAACGCCCCTGCAATTCTGGTACTAAATCCGAAGGTTTCGACAAATGAAACGCGCCCGAGGCAATGAATAAAATATAATCGGTTTTCACCATGCCGTACTTGGTATTGACGGTGCAACCTTCCACCAAGGGCAATAAATCACGTTGCACTCCTTCCCGCGACACATCTGCGCCCGAAGTTTCTCCGCGCCGTGTAATCTTGTCGATTTCATCTAAAAACACGATGCCGTGTTGTTCGACGCGCTCAATCGCGCTGGCTTTCAAATCTTCGTCATTGACCAAGCGCGCGGCTTCTTCTTCCTGAAGCGTTTTGAAGGCTTCTTTAATCTTCATTTTGCGGGTTTTAGTGCGCCCACCTGCCAATTGCTGGAAAATATTTTGCAGTTGCCCACTCATTTCTTCCATGCCGGGCGGAGACATAATTTCCACCCCGATGCGCGTATCCGCCACTTCAATTTCAATATCGCGGTCGTCAAGCTTGCCCTCACGCAACATTTTGCGGAATTTCTGGCGGGTCGAAGAGGCTTCATCTTCACTATTGCTGCCGCGTGCGGGAGGCAGTAATACGTCTAAAATCCGTTCTTCAGCCGCGTCTGCTGCGACAGTTTGCACCTTTTTAACCGCTTCATCGCGGGCTAATTTAATCGCAATTTCGACCAAATCCCGAATAATCGATTCGACATCACGCCCCACATAACCCACTTCAGTGAATTTAGTGGCTTCGATTTTGATAAATGGCGCATTCGCCAATTTCGCCAAACGCCGCGCAATTTCGGTTTTCCCAACCCCTGTGGGCCCTATCATCAGGATATTTTTCGGGGTGATTTCACCGCGTAAACTGGGATCAACTTGCATCCGTCGCCACCGATTACGCAACGCAATCGCAACTGCGCGTTTGGCTGCGTCTTGTCCAATGATGTATTTATTTAATTCACTAACAATTTGTTTAGGAGTCATGCTGTTTCCCAAGCTAAATGCTTGTCTTTTCTAAGGTTTCAAGCGTCAAGTGGTGATTGGTGTAAATGCAAATGTCGGCAGCAATATGTAAAGCTTTTTCGACAATCGCATTGGCAGGCAGTTCGGTGCTTTCTAACAAAGCACGCGCCGCAGCAAGGGCAAAATTTCCCCCCGAACCAATCGCGAGAATGTCATCTTCTGGTTCTAACACGTCACCATTGCCAGTAATCAGCAGCGAACTTTCGTGATCTGCCACAATTAATAAGGCTTCCAAACGCCGCAACATCCGATCTGTGCGCCAATCCTTGGCAAGTTCCACCGCAGAACGGGTTAAATGTCCTTGATGCTTTTCGAGTTTGGCTTCAAAGCGTTCAAACAAGGTGAAGGCATCTGCCGTGCCGCCTGCAAAACCTGCGAGAATTTTGTTGTGATACAAACGGCGTACTTTGCGGGCATTGGGTTTCATCACGGTAGTGCCCATTGTCACCTGTCCATCACCCCCGATGACAACTTGTCCATTGCGGCGCACCGCGAGAATAGTTGTCCCATGAAATTGTTCCATGTATTTACCTTTGTGATTTCTTGATTAATTTATGATTAATTGTACATGATTATGCGGAGGCATTAACGCTCATTCCCCCGTATTCTGCTTTGCGACCTGAATTAAGTAAAAGGTTCTGTTTCAGCGGCGTGTAGCGCGGATTTAAATCTGAAACTGCGCCCCCAACCCCCTAAAGGGGGCTAAATACAAATAATTTAAATGTTTAAAGTCCCCTTGAGGGGATTTAGGGGCTTCTTTAGCGGTTAATGCTTATATAGGAGCTGTTTATGGTCTGAATCAGGATTTACAAGAGGCTGCAAATTAAGCAAGATGAATCTGAATAGCTTGATTTAACCGATTTCAGGATTTAAGGGTGTATTTGTTTCGTTTTCAGCGAAGCTTGCGATAAAATACCCTTCTCTTTGCTCACTTACACCAAATACATCATCCCGATATGTCAACACTCAATTTACCTGCAATTCGTGCCCAAATCGATGAAATCGATGCACAAATTCAAGCCCTGATTACTCAACGTGCGCATTTGGCGGAAGATGTTGCCCGCGCCAAATATGCGGAAGAAGCAAATCCCAATTTTTATCGCCCCGAACGCGAAGCGGAAATTTTACACAAGGTGGTTGCTCGCAATCAAAGCCCTTTGTCGAATGAAACCATGGTGTGCTTATTCCGTGAAATCATGTCCGCCTGCCTTGCGATTCAAAAACCGCTGACGGTGGCGTATTTAGGGCCTGAAGGCACATTTTCCCAAGCCGCCGCTTTAAAACAGTTCGGGCACAAAGTGCACACCACGCCTGTGCAAACCATTGACGAAGTGTTTCGTGAAGTTGAAGCGAAGAGCGTGAATCATGGCGTAGTGCCTGTGGAAAACTCGACCGAGGGCGGCGTGAATCAAACCCTTGATTGTTTCCTGAACACCCATTTAAAAATCTGTGGCGAAGTCACCTTACCGATTCACCAATACTTATTATCGCACGCGCCGCGCTTAAACGGGGTGCGTCGCATTTATTCGCACCAACAATCTTTAGCGCAATGTCGCTTGTGGTTAGACACCAATTTGCCGGGTGTAGAACGTATTGCGGTGTCGAGCAATGCGGAAGCGGCGCGTCGTGCCAGCCAAGAACCTGAATCTGCGGCAATTGCGGGGGCGATGGCGGCGGAATTATACAATTTACCCATGCTTGCCAGTCGGATTGAGGACAGCGTCAACAACACCACGCGCTGGGCGGTGTTGGGACATCAAACTGTGCCGCCCACGGGACGCGATAAAACTTCATTATTATTAGCTACTGCGAATAAACCCGGCGCCTTGCATCATTTATTACAAGCCTTTGCCGACAATCAACTCAGCTTGACCCGCATTGAATCGCGTCCTTCGCGCCAAGGGGTGTGGGAATATGTGTTTTTCATTGATATTGAAGGACATATCGAAGATGCAGCGGTGCAAAATGCGATGCAAGCCCTCGATGCTTATGCGTCGATGATTAAACATTTAGGTTCTTATCCTCGGGCGGTGTTATAAATGCAGGCCTATCAACGCGAATTTTTAGAATTTGTCATCAGCAATAAAGTGCTGCAATTTGGTGAATTTACTTTGAAATCGGGGCGCAAAAGTCCGTATTTTTTCAACGCGGGCGCGTTTAAAACAGGCAAGGCTTTAGCGCAATTAGGGCGTTATTATGCCGCCGCAATTCAGCAGGCGGGGATTGAATTCGATACTTTATTTGGCCCTGCGTACAAAGGTATTCCACTGGCAACTGCGGCGGCAATTGCTTTGTCGGAACAGTATCAGCGCGATGTGCCGTATTGTTTCAATCGCAAAGAAGCCAAGGATCATGGCGAAGGCGGGAATTTAGTCGGCGCGGGTTTAAACGGGCGCATTTTATTGGTCGATGACGTGATTACGGCGGGCACAGCGGTGCGCGAATCGCTGCAATTAATCGCAGTAAACAAGGCGCAATTGGTCGGCATTATTATCATGTTAGACCGCCAAGAACGCGGGCAAGCGCAACTTTCTGCGATTCAAGAAATTACCGAACAACATGGCGTGCCTGTGATTAGTATCGTGAGTTTGCAAGATTTGTGTGCGTATTTGTCGGAACAGCCTGAAAGTGCGGCGATTT
>JBDKHS010000274.1:0-3029 GCA_039797505.1 Pseudomonadota bacterium
GGCACCACTTCAAAGCAAATTATTCAAATGGCGCGTGAAGTGGGTGCGAAAAATGTATTTTTTGCAGCGGCTTCGCCCCCCGTGCGTTATCCGAATGTGTACGGTATCGACATGCCCAGCGTGCACGAATTGCTGGCGCACAACCGCACTGACCCAGAAATTGCGGAAGAAATCGGCGCAGATTGGCTAGTTTATCAAGATATTGAAGATTTAATCGCCTGTGCCAAACGCGGCAATCCTGAAATTCAAAACTTTGATACTTCTTGTTTTACAGGTAATTACGTGACCGGCGATGTGGACAAGGCCTATTTAGATCGCATTGAAAAGCATCGCAGTGATGCCGCCAAAAATGAGCGGGCAAAAGAGGCGGCGGTTTTAGAAATTCACAACGCAACTTAATTCATTTTTTGGGCTGGGAATTCTGTTCTCAGTCCTGTGACCTAGCAAACTTATGCAAAACTCAGCAAAATTACCTGTGATTTCTTTATATTCCCGTATTGGTGGCGAGGCGGGCGTGAGGACTTTAGTCGATCGTTTTTACGATTTGATGGACAGCTTGCCCGAAGTGCGTGAACTGCGTGACATGCACGGCGAGAATTTAGACCCGATTCGACAAGTGTTGTTTGAATTTTTGTCGGGTTGGCTGGGTGGGCCGCAATTGTTTTTAGAACGGCGCGGCGAGCCACGTTTAAGAATGCGTCACCTACCCTTTAAGATTGGACGCAAAGAACGGGATCAGTGGATTTTTTGCATGTTCAAAGCGATGCAAGAGGTGGGCGTGCCCGACGCGCTGCAAGAAGAGTTAAAAGTGGCATTTTGGACAACCGCAGATCACATGCGCAATTTGCAAGATGAACATTCTGCTAATGATTTGGTGGATGTGGTGGTGCATCGTCGTTAGATATTGAGAACACTGCGCTCCCAAGTAGCTTTAGCATGAAACACCGCCTGTAGTGCTAAACAGCGAAGGATTTTAACCTATTGATTGTTTGAATCAGGATTGACAGGATTATCCAAATTAAGCAGGATTAAACCCTCATATCAAGAAAATATTAAGCTTTTCAATTCTGAAAATCCTTTAATTCTGTGAATCCTGATTCAGATAATCCTTACAACTTTAGCACGACCAATCCCTTAACTTTGCAATTCATCCAAATTAGCAAACAACTGTAAAGCTTGAGGATTTGCTAAAGCCTCCTGATTTTTAACCGCGCGTCCGTGCACGATATGGCGCACTGCCAACTCCACAATTTTCCCACTCTTGGTGCGCGGAATGTCTTGCACCTGAATGATTTTGCTCGGCACATGGCGCGGCGTGGTGTTTTGGCGAATTTGTTGCTTAATTTTTTGAATCAGAGCCGCGTCTAAATTCAGATTTTCCCGCAAGCGCACAAACAGCACCACGCGCACATCGCCTTCCCAATCCTGCCCAATCACCAAACTTTCCAAAACTTCAGGTAATTGTTCAACTTGGCGATAAATTTCCGCCGTCCCAATGCGCACACCGCCGGGATTGAGCACCGCATCAGAACGCCCATGAATGATTAAACCTTGATATTCAGTCAGTTCTACATAATCGCCGTGACACCAAATATTCGGATATTTGTCGAAATAAGCGGCGCGATATTTCTCGCCTTGCGGGTCATTCCAGAAATAAATCGGCATCGAGGGAAACGGCGCAGTACACACCAACTCGCCTTTTTCGCCTTGAATCGGATTGCCCTCATCATCAAAAACTTCGACTTTCATGCCTAAACCACGACATTGCAATTCACCACGCCACACGGGCAAAACAGGATTTCCCAGCGCGAAACAGGAAACAATATCCGTACCGCCTGAAATCGATGATAATTGTAAATCCGCTTTAATCTCTTGATACACAAAATCAAAGCTTTCAGGGACTAAAGGTGAGCCTGTGGAAAGCATAGCTTTAAGCGGGGTTAAATTGTGAGTTTCGCGGGGTTTTAAACCTGCTTTATTCACAGAATCGATAAATTTTGCGGAAGTCCCGAAAATAGTCATATTTTCTTGCTCGGCAAAATCAAACAAAATATTTCCCGTGGGATAAAACGGCGAACCGTCGTATAACAACAAGGTGGCTTCCGAAGCTAAACCCGACACCAGCCAATTCCACATCATCCAGCCGCAAGTGGTGAAATAAAACAGCTTATCGCCGCGTTTCACGTCGGTGTGCAGCAAATGTTCTTTTAAATGCTGCAACAAAGTCCCGCCCGCGCTGTGCACGATACATTTCGGCACGCCTGTCGTTCCCGAGGAATACATAATGTATAAGGGATGTGCAAACGGCAATTGTGCAAATTCAATGTTTTTTGGGGAGAAATCTGCAATAAAATTGGGCAGCAGCACGGCGTTGGAAAGCGTATTTAAATCAGGATTAGTGCAGGTATAGGGGAAAATAATCACTTTTTCCACACTGGGGATTTCTTGTAAAATCTCAGGCAATAATTCTAAAGAATTAAAAGTCTTGCCGCCATAAAAATAGCCATCGGCACAAAATAAGATTTTTGGGGTAATTTGTCCAAAACGGTCAATTACGCCGCGTACCCCAAAATCAGGCGAGCAAGATGACCAAATCGCGCCGATGCTGGTGCTGGCTAACATGGCAATTAAGGTGTCGGGGGTGTTGGGGACGTAACCCGCAACGCGGTCGCCTGCTTGCACGCCCGCTGCGCGTAAGGCTTGTGCGAGCTGGGAAACGCGGTCGTATAATTCGCCAAAACTCAGGCGTTGTTTAATGCGGTCTTCGCCCCAGAAAATCAGTGCGGTTTCGGCATCACGACGGCGCAATAAATTTTCTGCAAAATTTAAACGCGCTTCGGGAAACCAACGCGCGGCTAACATTGATTCGCGTCCCGTTAAAACCGTCGAACCTTGGATTTCTGAAATAACTTTGCCAAATTCCCAGATAGATTGCCAAAACTGTTCGATTTCAGTAATTGACCATTGATATAAAGCTTCATAATCCGCTAATTGCAGTTGCCAACGTTGATTCACAGTTTTCAAAAATT
>JBDKHS010000275.1:0-4445 GCA_039797505.1 Pseudomonadota bacterium
GCTTCACGCAATTTCATCAGCACCGCATCTAATAAATGGGCGGAAGTATCTTTTAATTTGACTTTGCCACCCGTCATTGCTGCGGCGACTAAATATGTACCTGTTTCGATGCGGTCAGGTAACACGGTGTAGCGCGTGCCTGATAAATGTTCTACGCCTTCAATCCGAATGGTGTCCGTGCCCGCGCCCGTGATTTTCGCGCCCATGCCGTTTAAGCATTGTGCCAAATCCACCACTTCAGGTTCACGCGCCGCATTTTCAATTAAGGTCACGCCGTCTGCCAATGCCGCCGCCATCATCAAGTTTTCTGTGCCCGTCACGGTGACTAAATCCATGCACAAAGTCGCACCGCGTAAGCGTTTGGCTTTGGCGAGAATGTAGCCATTTTCAACGCTGATTTCCGCGCCCATTGCACGTAAGCCTTGAATGTGTAAATTCACAGGACGCGAGCCAATTGCACAGCCGCCGGGCAGTGACACTTGCGCTTCGCCAAAACGTGCTAACAAGGGCCCCAAGACTAAAATAGAAGCGCGCATGGTTTTGACTAAATCATAAGGTGCGGTGCAGGTGTGCAGCTTGTTGCTGTTGATTTCGATGTTCATTTTTTCATCGACCACCAACTCGACACCCATGCGCCCGAGCAGGCTCATCATCGTGGTAATATCTTGTAAATGCGGCACATTGCTAATATAACAGGGACTTTCTGCCAATAAGGTGGCGGCAAGAATAGGCAAAGCTGCATTTTTTGCCCCTGAGATGCGAATTTCCCCCATTAAGGGAGTTCCGCCAGTAATCTGTAGTTTATCCATTGATCATTGACTATTTAGTAGAATTTAAAGTTTGCCATTGTTCTGGCGTGTAGGTTTTCAAACCGAGGGCATGGATTTCGTTGGTCTGCATCCGATTACCCAAGGTGGCGAAGACCACTTGATGGCGTTTAATCGGGGTTTGTCCTGCAAAGCTGGCAGCAATAACCACGGCTTCAAAGTGTACGCCGTCATCGCCTTGGACGTGGGCAATTGCGCCGGGTAAACCCGCTTCTATTATTTGTTTCACTTGTTCTGGATTCATAATGAGTTCGCGTGCGTGAATGGCTTAAAAACAGAGAACGGAATGTAAGGCTATCCCATTACATTCCGTTGGTTTATGGTTTGGAATTAGGTCTTTTTAACTGCGCCCCACCGAAAGAGGCTAAAGACTTAAACAAGCCCCTAAATCCCCTAAAGGGGACTTTAAAGATTAAATATATATTTTTAGCCCCCTTCAGGGGGTTGGGGCTTCTTAAAACTTAACCCAAAGATTTCTCAGAAACGATGACACCATCTTCATCGGCATAAAGATAATGACCGGGGAAAAAGGTGATGCCTGCAAAGTTGACGGGAATATCTTTGTCGCCACGTCCGCGTTTCACGCTTTTTAAGGGATGGGTATTTAAGGCTTTTACGCCGATGTCCATTTGGTTAATCGTGGCGGAGTCGCGAATGCAACCATAGACAATAATGCCCGCCCAATGATTATCGATTGCTAATTTTGCCAACAAGTCGCCTACCAAGGCACAGCGCAGAGAACCGCCGCCATCGACGACTAAAACTTTGCCCGCGCCTGCTTCACCTAAAATATCGCGCACTAATACGTTATCTTCGTGAACTTTCAGCGTGACGATTTGTCCACCGAATGAGGTTTTCTTGCCAAAGCTTTTGAACAAAGGGTCTGCAACTTTGACGAGGTCGGGATTTTCATCGCATAGATCAGCAGTTTGATAGCTCATGTGCGTTCCTATTTAGGTAGGGGATAAAATTAAAATACATTATAAAGCATGTTATCGTAATTTTCTTATGCGTTTAGAAAGTTAGTGCGTAGGGTGTATAAGCATCGCGTCATACACCTTAACGATTTGAAAAGTTATGCTGTCACAAAAAACAGAAAAAGGTGTATGGCGGCTATGCCTTATACACCCTACACTTGCTGAGTTTTAGATCGCTCCAACACAGGACTGGCAGTGCTCTGAGCACTGCCAGTCCTGAAACTTCCCATTGCATACAAAAAGCTATAGGCTTAACTTAGCATTATTTAAATGCCTGATTTACAAACTCTCTAAATATCTTTCTGCATCCAACGCCGCCATGCAGCCCGTTCCCGCCGAAGTAATCGCTTGGCGATAAATATGATCACAGACATCACCCGCCGCAAACACCCCAGTCACACTGGTGGCGGCGGCCTTGCCCTCAGAACCGCCTTTCACGCTTAAATAGCCATTCTTCATAGCCAATTGCCCCGTGAATAAATCCGTATTCGGTTTGTGCCCAATCGCGATAAATATCCCTTGCAATGCAACCTCTTGAGTCGCAGCGGATTCGCGGTGTTTGACCCGCATTCCAGTCACCCCTGTGGCATCCCCCAGCACTTCATCTAATTCATGATTCCACAACACGGTGATTTTACCCGCTGCAACTTTTTCATTTAAATGATCAATCAGAATTTTTTCAGCGCGGAATTTGTCACGACGATGCACCACGGTGACATGCGCCGCAATATTTGATAAATACAAGGCTTCTTCAACCGCCGTATTGCCGCCCCCAATCACTGCCACGCGCTGATTGCGGTAAAAAAATCCATCACAAGTCGCACAAGCAGAAACTCCTCTGCCCTTAAAGGCTTCTTCCGAAGGTAAGCCCAAATATTGAGCCGATGCCCCCGTGGCAATAATTAAAGCATCACAAGTATACGTCCCAGAATCGCCTGTTAAGCGAAATGGGCGACTTTGCAAATCAGCGGTGTGAATGTGATCAAACAGCATAGTGGTGTTAAAGCGTTCTGCATGTAAGCGCATTCTTTCCATCAAATCAGGTCCTTGCACCCCTGCATGATCCCCAATCCAATTATCCACTTCGGTGGTGGTCATTAATTGACCGCCTTGGGCTAGACCTGTGATTAACACAGGGTTTAAATTAGCACGGGCGGCATAAACCGCAGCCGTGTAGCCTGCAGGGCCTGAACCGAGAATTAACAAACGGCTGTGTAAGCTTTGGCTCATGGAAATTCCTTTATAAAGTACGAGAATGGAAGGCGTTTTGTGAATGTTATTAGCACATCATGGTGGCGACGGATGATTTTATCCATACGCAGCGGGCGCATTTTTGATTGGGATATTGTACTGTTTTTTGAGATGCGCGGTATTTTTGAGCAGCTTATTGAAGGCAACATACGGCGGCAAGATTAACCCCATCTTAAGGCAAATGTAGCAAAATCATCCAAGCCGTATCCCGTTTGCCAACAAGATGGGGTATGCTTTCTAAATCATTTTCAATTACCCCGCCTATATCGGAATATGCCATGTCAGAAAATCCCTATGCTATCCCACAGAGTAATCTTACCTTGGGTTCTAAAGAAGAGGATTATGGGGAAATTCGGTTTTTTTCCTCCAAAGGACGCATTGGACGCTTGCGTTATATTTCATACGTCTCTTCATTGATTTTGATGGGAATTATTGCAGCATTTGTGTTGATGGGAATTCTTGGACTGGGTGCTAAATCTTATAGTTCTTTAAGGCATGACAGCTATTTTTTAATGCTATCATTACCTTTAGTTGTTGTACTTTTTTCATTTTTTACTTTAAGTATTCAACGCTTGCATGATGCCAATCGTAGCGGCTGGTTTGCATTATTACTGCTCGTGCCTTTATTAAATGTCATGATAGTACTGGCTTTGGCGGGAACACCGGGCACAGCAGAACGCAATAAATTTGGTGCGCCACCACCTCCCAACACGCTCTTAGTTAGAGTTTCGAGCCTTTTGTTTATCCTGTTTTGGGTATTAGGACAACTTTCCAGATTATTAGAGGAATTTCTCTGAATCAGGAACGACAGAAATATAGTATTTAACTTTTAAAAATAGACTAAAGGTTTGACACGGCTGATATGGAAAATTATCGTTGCTTCACAGCCATTAAGTTAAGCCGATAGGTAGTGAAATCTGGGAGTTTAAGGACTGGCAGTGCTCGTAGCACTGCCAGTCCTCATAACGCTTAACTCAAGACCTGCTAGGTTTTTAAAACCTAGCAGGTCTCATGCTCGATTTAAGCCTTATTCTCCCTTGAATTATGCTTAACTTAATGGCTGTGAAGTGGCACTTGGGAACGAGGAAAATGTGATATTGTAAGAGGATATGTTGGGTTGCTGTGGGCAACCCAACCTACAGAGCTTGATGTAAATTATCGCGTGTTTCTTTAGGGGGTTGTGTTGGGTTGCTGTTAGCAGCCCAACCTACAGAGCTGCGCCCCTAGTTTGGAATATGGGGGCGTGGTACATACACCCGTTTAATATTCGGTAGTGCTAAAGAAGCAGTGATTTGTTGTAATGGTTAATGAAATAAATGATAGCTCCGATGTGATTTTCTAACTTCTTGGAGAAAGTTTTCCGCACTAACCGACTGACTCGCTGTCTTAA
>JBDKHS010000276.1:0-4626 GCA_039797505.1 Pseudomonadota bacterium
GCAATGGTATCTGGCTTGCCAATAATGCCCTGTGGTTCTTTGCAAAACGCGCCATCGCATTAAAACTTGTATACCCACACATCATGCTCATTATCATGATGACTAGGGTCGGTGTTTGTTGATGACGAATGCCTTTGGTCTTACGGGAATCGCTTAGTGTGGTTAGGTATGGAATTAAACTGTTCATGTGTTATTAGGCTAATCAATCGCTTAAAGGGGATGTTTACTTAACTGCATATTATATCTCATATTTATACTCTTTGACTTAGTCCTCACCTTTAAGGGGGTTGGGGGCTTTCTTTCTTAATCCTGTCTATTATTTTAACCAACTGTTTTGCACAGAATATGCATATTTACCGCTTGCATACCTAAAAATTTTGCTGACGAGAATCCGAATCATGAATGAATCCGAATCCACTACCCATTTTGGCTTTACCCAAGTTCCTCTCCCCGAAAAAGTCAAACGTGTTGCCCAAGTCTTTGAATCAGTTGCCCCACACTATGACTTAATGAATGATTTAATGTCTTTAGGCATTCATCGCTTGTGGAAACGTTTCGCAATTGAGCTTGCCAACGTGCAACGCGGACAGCGCGTGCTCGATTTAGCAGGTGGCACGGGTGATTTAGCCGCAAAATTTTCCAAATTAGTTGGGGAAACAGGCAAAGTCGTATTAGCAGATATTAACCCCGCCATGCTGCAACAAGGGCGCAACCGGCTGTTAAATGAAGGTATTTTGGTCGATTATGCGCAGGTCAATGCCGAGAAATTACCCTTTGCCGATAACAGCTTTGATGTCATCAGTATTGCCTTTGGTTTGCGCAATGTCACCGACAAATCTGCCGCCTTGGCTTCTATGCTGCGCGTGCTCAAACCTGGTGGACGGGTGATTATTCTTGAGTTTTCCGAGTTGCAAGTTGCGCCACTCAAACCCTTATATGACGCTTACTCTTTCAAAATCTTACCGTTCTTGGGTAAGTTGATTGCAAAAGATGCTGACAGCTACCGTTATTTAGCCGAATCCATTCGGATGCACCCCAACCAGAAAACATTGCAAAACATGATGGAACAAGTCGGATTTGCACAATGTAATTACTATAACCTCAGCGGCGGAATCGTCGCCATTCATCGGGGTTATAAACTTTAAGGGGCTTATAATCATGCAATTTACTTTCCCTATTTTATTGGCAACGCTTGCCGAAACCGTGTTAAATCATGCGCTTTACCTTGCGCCGCAAAGCTTGGATAAAATGGCAAGTTTATCTGGTAAGCGTATCAGAATTGAAGTTCAAGATTTGAATTTCACCTTACTGCCTTCGGCGCAAAATATTTTGATATTTTCAAGCTATAAAGGTGATGTCGATGCTTGCATCCAAGGTCAGCCTTTCAGTTTGTTACGTTTGTTGTTGCAAACCGAGGCGAATCTTGCCAGTATGCCCGAAGTCACAATTCACGGGGATTTAGGCGTGGCGCAACAACTCCAAAAAATTCTCCAGCAGTTAGAGCTTGACTGGGAAGAACAATTTTCAAAAGTGTTGGGCGATATACCCGCACATGGAGTCGGGAGTTTACTGCGCAAAGGGCATCAACATTTACGCGAAAGCATCGACAGCTTGCACAGCAATCTCGAAGATTATTTACAACAAGAAACGCAACAGTTGCCCGCTACCACTGAAGTCGATCATTTCCTCAATGCGACTGATCATCTTCGTGATGATGTCGCGCGTCTAGAACAGCGTATTCAACGCCTCACCAAAGCCTGCTAATGTTTCGACAATCCATTAATTTGATACGAATTTATCTGGTCATCGTTCGCTATGGTTTAGATGAATTATTACTTTCTCTCGAAGTTTTACGCCCCTTGCGCTTTGTGTCCTATTTCACACCAGGTTATTGGTTTCGTCCCAAAAACTTGGCGCGTGGGGCGCGGATTCGCCTCGCCTTGGAAGAATTAGGCCCAATTTTTATCAAATTTGGACAAATTCTTTCCACCCGCCGCGATTTATTACCCGATGACATTGCCTTTGAATTGGCAAAATTGCAGGACAAAGTCACCCCCTTTTGTGGGACTGAAGCCCGCCAAATTATTGAAACTGCGTATGGAAAACGTATTGACGAAGTTTTCAGCGAGTTTGAAACCACCCCAATGGCAGCCGCTTCGATTGCCCAAGTTCACGCTGCACGTTTACACGATGGACGCGCGGTGGTGGTGAAAGTGGTGCGTCCCGGCATTGAAGCCAGAATTCAGCATGATATTGATTTACTGTATTTAATCGCACGGTTGGCGCAGCGTTATTGGAAAGAAGGGCGACGTTTACGTCCTTTGGAAGTGGTGGCGGAATTTGAAAAAAATCTGCACGACGAATTAGATTTGATGCAAGAAGCCGCGAATTGCACCTCGCTAAAACGTAATTTTGAAGGCTCTAAATTGCTGTACGTGCCCACCATCGAATGGGAACACACCCAGCGCAATGTGATGGTGGTTGAACGCATTTATGGCTTGCCGATCAGCAATATTGATGAATTAAAACAACGCAATGTGAATTTAAAACACTTGGCAGAAGCGGGTGTCGAAATCTTTTTCACCCAAGTATTTCGCGATAATTTTTTCCATGCGGACATGCACCCCGGCAATATTTTTGTCGATACCACTGATTTAGAAAATCCGTTTTATATTGCGGTCGATTTCGGCATCATGGGCACGCTGAGCAGCAAAGATCAGCATTATTTAGCCGAAAATTTTCTCGCGTTTTTTCACCGCGATTATCGGCGTGTTGCTGAGCTGCATGTGCATTCGGAATGGGTACCCGCAGGCACACGCATTGAAGAATTTGAAGGCGCGATTCGCAGTGTGTGCGAGCCGATTTTTAATCGCCCCTTGAAAGATATTTCTTTTGGTTTATTGCTGCTGCGCCTGTTCCAAACTGCGCGGCGTTTTCAAATGGAAGTGCAGCCGCAACTGGTATTATTACAGAAAACCTTGTTAAATATTGAAGGCTTAGGGCGACAACTTTATCCCGAATTGGATTTGTGGAAAACCGCCAAACCGTTTTTAGAACGTTGGATGAGTGAACGCATTGGCTGGCGGGCATTTGTGCGCGGCATGAAAAATAATGCGCCGTTGTGGGCGGAACATTTGCCGAGTTTGCCGATGCTGGTGCATGAAGCTTTAACGATGAAGCAACAAGAAAGCATTCAGCTCAAACAATTGGCGAAAGAAGTGAAATTATTGCGCCAAAATTTACACTATCAGCATCAACGCAGTAAATTGACGTTTATCGGGGGCATGTTCTTAATCAGTGGCTGCATTATTTTGGCACTGAAAACATGGACGATGTTTTATTCGACGTGGAATTTACCGCTGCTTGGGGCTTTCTTAGGCGCGTTGGGTTGTGTGTTATTGCTGTGGGCGTGGATGGAAGAATAATTGCGCCTCCTTGTTAAAGTAGTAGGGTGGAATAGTCGTAGGGTGGAATAGCGTAGCGTATTCCACCATACCCCTAGGGCATGTCATCAATTAAGTGAATGGGTCTGTTTCAGCGGCGTGTAGCGCGGATTTAAATCTGAAACTGCGCCCCCAACCCCCTAAAGGGGGCTAAATACAAATAATTTAAATGTTTAAAGTCCCCTTTAGGAGATTTAGGGGCTTATTTAGCGGTTAATGCCTATTTGATGACACACCCTAACATTGCTTGGAAAAAAACATCAAGCAAACAAGATCGCCTGCGGATTTGATGTTTAAAATTAATCGATTTAAAATGTTTCAATCCAGCCCCGACCTCATTTATCGAGTGACCAAGCCATCGACAACACGGTAGGGGATCGCTCCGCAAATGAAGAATTGAACTATCCCCCACATGAAATGCTTTCAGATCATCAAGGAAATTGGATGAAATACTGTCATAATTGTAAGTGACTACTCTCATTTTAAACTTCCTGTTCAAGGCACTGCTGTTGCAAATTGTCGTCGAAATTTAAAATAAGGGCTGTAGCAGCCCGTTTTCCGCTTAAATTTAAATAACGATGTACCACCCTTTAAGGCTCACAATGACTCACACTCCAGATAACGAATCTTTACCCCTCGTAGACGAAAACGAACAAGTTGCCCAGCGCAAAGCAAAACTCACAGAATTGCGTGAAAAAGGCAATGCGTTCCCCAACAATTTCCGCCGCAATTGCCTTGCTGAAACCCTGCATAAAGAATACAGCCATCAAGACAATGAAACCCTCGAAATTCGCAATATCCGTGCAAAACTCGCAGGACGGATGATGACGCGGCGCATTATGGGAAAAGCGGCTTTCGTGCATATTCAAGACATGTCGGGGAAAATTCAGGTTTATCTGAAACGTGAAGATTTGCCTGAAGAAATGTATGAAAGCTTCAAAACCTGGGATATTGGCGACATTATCGGGGTTGAAGGCTCAGTTTTCAAAACCAAAACGGGCGAACTTTCGGTGAAAGCCACGGCGGTGCGTTTGCTGACTAAAGCCTTGCGCCCCTTGCCTGAAAAATTCCACGGCTTGACTGACCAAGAAACCTGTTATCGGCAACGTTATCTTGATTTGATTATGAATCAAGAAACCCGTCAAACTTTTAAAGCCCGCTCCAACGTCATCAATTACATTCG
>JBDKHS010000277.1:0-9658 GCA_039797505.1 Pseudomonadota bacterium
CGCGCTAATAAGGCGGCAATCACGTCGCGGGTGTCGTCAATACTGAGCGTGGTCTGAGTCACATACGCCAGCTTTTCGGGATTGGTAACATGCAAAGCAGCGACTTCATCCAAGGTTGATAAAATATGCACCGTACCTTCAACACTGCCCCGTGTGCCTTCGACTTCGGGATGTCCACGATGTCCAATAATAATTAATTCATAACCTTGGCTTGCATAACGTTGTGCTTGTAAATGGACTTTTGTCACCAAAGGACAAGTCGCATCAACCACTTTCAAGAGACGTTGTTGTGCAGTGTTGACGACGGTGGTGGCAACTCCGTGAGCACTGAAAATACAAACTGCGCCTTCAGGGACTTCTTCCAAGGTTTCTACAAACACCGCGCCGCGCGTCTTCAAATCGTCTACCACGTAGCGATTGTGCACGATTTCATGTAACACATAGACAGGATGAGGATAAATCTCTAGGGCGCGTTCCACAATTTCAATGGCTCGCACCACACCCGCACAAAAGCCGCGCGGCTGAGCTAAGATGACTTCCATATAGATTCCACAGGTTTATTTTAAAGTGGGGAGAATTTAGCGGGATTTGAATTTTACAAAGATGGGCATAGTTTAACATGACTATCAAAGTGTTGCATTAAGGGGATGGCTTCGCTATCACCGTGCTTTATTGTGAAAGGGTGAATACGAAGGGCGGACAAGCAAAACGATTAAGTATTAAAAAGGGTGTAGGAGTTACACAGTTGAATTTACAAACAGTTCGTAGGGTGTATAGAACCGATTTGAACTCGTTCCTATTCTGAAGTTAAGCTTCAAATTGAATCGTTGTCAAAAGAGTTAGTTGTAGGTGCGCATTTATTCGCATGCGTTTTTAATTCGAGAGCGTTGTGCGAATAAATTCGCACCTACACTCAGCTCAATAATGTAAGATTCCAAATAAGCTTTATAGGGCGTAGCCGCCATACATCCTACGCCTGCATTTAGGGATTGTGCTTTCAGCTTCGTAACTCCTACTGGGGTGGAATACGGCTTGCGCCTATTCCACCCTACTACAAAACTTTCTTGTTTCAACTGCGTAATTCCTTAACTGAATGGCAGTGACGCTTCAGCGTGGAAACGAGAAAAATATTGAGATGTTTATGTACAGAACTGATGCGGCGTAGGTGCGAATTTATTCGCACCTACACTTTAAAGCTTATCGGTTCTATAGCGGGCGTGATAACCCTGAGGTATTTACCCCCTAAATATCTCAGAACTACATCCGCTCCAAGCCCGCAAGCCCCGCAATCAGCCAGCGTTTGCCTTCACGGACCAGCACATGCACCCGCATATAATCGCCTTGCCCTTCATATTCCAACACCACGCCTTGCCCAAAGACCTGATGTTTCACTTCGTCGCCAACGTTGTACACTGTACAAGCAGGCATCGTGCCGCTTCCAAAGGCATTGTTATAACTACTGCGCAGGCGAATTTCTTCCAATAATTCCGCAGGAATTTCCTGAATAAAGCGCGACATATTGCTGAAATCGCGTTGCCCATAACGATAGCGGCTTTCACTGTGACATAAATATAAAGATTGCCGCGCCCGCGTGATGCCGACATAACACAGCCGCCGTTCTTCTTCCAAACTGCCTTCTTTCAAACTGTTTTCATGCGGGAATAAACCTTCTTCCAAACCGCATAAAAACACCTGATTGAATTCCAAACCCTTGGCTAAATGCAGCGTCATCAATTGCACGCAATTATTCACACTTTTACTTTGCCCCTCGCCTGCTTCCAAAGCCGCATGGGCGAGAAAAGTCGTCGCAGGGTCATTGCCATCTTTTGATGTAGTTTCAAATTCTTGTGCGGCAATGCTTAATTCATCCAAGTTTTCAAAACGTCGCTGTGCTTCTTCTTTCCCTTCTTTCAAATAGACTTCACGCAAACCACTGTTTTTAATAATCGTGTCAATTTGCGCCTGCAATGTTAAATTTTGAAACTGCTCGGCAAATTCTAAAATTAACTCTTGGAACGCAAAAACTGTCGTGCCACTGCGTTTGGTAAACCCTTGAGAATTTAATAAATACTCGCTCGCCTGCCACAAAGAAAAACCCTTGGCGCGGGCGGCGGCGCGAATACTTTCCACGGTTTTTTCACCAATCCCCCGTGCGGGCGTATTAATAATGCGTTCAAACGCGCTGTCGTCGTGGTGATGAATAATCAAGCGCAGATAGGCGAGCACATCTTTCACTTCGGCGCGTTCATAAAAACGTAACCCGCCGTAAATTCGATAAGGAATTTGTCGCGTCATCAAGGCTTCTTCAAACACCCGCGATTGCGCTGAAGTGCGGTATAAAATCGCCACTTCTTGCAAATTACCATCCCAACCCTGAATTTTTTCCGCGACAAACCGCGCCTCATTATTCTCGTCATAGGCTTTGTAAACGAACACAGGTTCACCATCCGCCCCTTCCGTCCACAACTCTTTGCCCAAACGGGTTTTATTATGCGCAATTAAGGCATTTGCCACCGCCAAAATATTGCCTGTGGAGCGATAATTTTGTTCAAGTTTCACGACTTGATTGTCGGGAAAATCACGCGGGAAATTTTGTAAATTTTCAATTTGTGCGCCGCGCCAGCTATAAATCGACTGGTCATCATCGCCCACCACAAATAAACGTCCGTGCTTTCCCGCTAACAAACATAACCATTGATATTGAATACTATTGGTGTCTTGAAACTCATCGACCAAAATATCAGTAAAACGTTGTTGATAATGCGTCCGTAATTCCTGATTATCGCGTATTAATTCATAAGTTTTTAGTAAAATTTCTGCAAAATCAATCACGCCCGTGCGTTGGCAATATTCTTCATAAGCATGATAAATGCTTTGCATTTGTCGAAGCCATGTATCTCGCACATCAGGCTGTAAATCTGTGGCACGAGAACCTTTATCTTTACATTTATTCACAAAACTTTGAACTTGTTTAGGAGTCCATTTCTTTTCATCGAGTTGTAAACTTTGAATCACCCGTTTCAGGGCGCGTAATTGGTCATCATTGTCTAAAATTTGGAAATTTTGCGGTAAATTTGTTTCACGCCAATGAATTCGCAATAAACGGTGTGCGATGCCGTGAAATGTTCCCACCCATAAACCCTGCGTCGGTTGCGCCAGCAAAGTGACCAGCCGTGCCTGCATTTCTTTGGCGGCTTTATTGGTGAAGGTGACCGCTAAAATTTGATGTGAATGGCTTTGTGCGGTGAGTAATAACCAAGCAATACGGTGCACTAAAACGCGTGTCTTGCCGCTGCCTGCGCCTGCCAGCACGAGGGTATGCGGTTTGTCGGCGGTGACGGCGGCGCGTTGTGCGGGATTTAAAGCATTAATTAAATGAGAAACGTCCATGCGGCGGGATTCAGACCAAAAAGGAATAATTGTTTATTTTAACAGATGTTTAGACATCTGCCAGCCAGCTTGGTCTTTTCCATAAAAATCAGCCAAGTATTCGGTGTAAACATAATCGGCTTTTTCATATAAATGTCGTGCGGCAAAATTGTCAGCACGGACTTCTAAACGTAATAACGGACAGTGATTTTCTAGGGCTAGGCGTTCTGCGGTATTCAATAAAGCCCGTGCAATGCCGCATCGCCGCTGCGTGGGTTCGACGACCAAAGAATAAATACGGGTGATTTGCTTGCTCGGAAAAAATAATAAAACGATGTCGCCGCAAATGCGGTGTGCTTGGGCTGCCACCCACACGCAGGGTTTATTTCGCTGAATTAAATAATGAAAAGCTTGGGCTGACAACGCATATTCAGTAAAAACTTGTTCTAATCGCACTAAATCAGGAATTTCTGAAAAACTTGCAGGATAAGTCTGGATTTTGCTGGGGGACATGGTGTTTTAAAATAGGCTATGGGGTGCTTATTTTAATGAATTTGCGATGCAGAGAGAGGACGGATAATGATAATATAATTTCAGTATAAGTTAGGAGTTATTCAGTTGAATTTATAAGCAGTTCGTAGGGTGTATAAGGCGTAGCCGCCATACACCTTGCGATTTTAAACTTTATACGGTTAAAGGTGTATGGCGGCTACGCCTTATACACCCTACGAACTGCTTGTAAATTCAACTGCGTAACTCCTATAAATTAAAAACTCAGCTATCATTTTGATTTATAATTTAAATTATTGGGAATTGGGTTTAAAACTTCGATGAATTCCACTTCTGAAAATCTCATTGATGCCGACTTATTGGCAGATATTCTATCCGTTTCTAAAACTACCGTCAGCAGTTGGGAAAAATCTGGTAAAATCAAAACCTTGCTAGATGCGCAGGGCAATAAAAAATATGCTTTAGTTGAATTAAAAACTTTTGAAATTATACGGCAAATGCTGGAGTCCAAATGGAATGAAGAACTGCAAATCAAGCCATTGCGTCCTTATCGTTCCATTGAATTATTTGCAGGCGCGGGTGGTTTGGCAATCGGTTTGGAAAAGGCAGGGTTTGAAGCCGTGGCTTTGAACGAATGGGATAAACATGCCTGCAATACCTTGCGCAACAATCGCCCACAATGGAATGTATTAGAAGGCGATATTCAACAAATTGATTTTACTGCTTTTAAAAACATAGACTTTATTTCAGGTGGCTTTCCTTGCCAGGCTTTTTCCTATGCAGGGAAACAGTTGGGATTTGAAGACACGCGCGGCACATTATTTTTTGAATTCGCCCGTGCTATCAAAGAAACGCAACCTCAAGTTTTCCTAGGGGAAAATGTACGTGGTTTATTAGAACACGACCAAGGCAACACCTTGGCAACGATTAAATCGGTGATTGCAGATTTAGGTTACACCCTCATCGAACCCAAAGTTTTAAAAGCAATTTTTTATCAAGTGCCCCAAAAGCGGGAACGTTTAATGTTGGTGGGCATTCGCAATGATTTAGTAAAATACGCCCATTTTGCATGGCCCGCGCCCTGTAAACGGGTATTTGTGTTGCAAGACGCGCTCAAAGCGGGAGAATTGTATCCCATTGATGTGCCTGAATCTGTTGGACAAAAATATCCCCAACGCAAAGCAGAAATTTTTCAACATGTCCCACAGGGTGGCTATTGGCGCGATTTACCCGACGCATTGCAACGTGAATATATGCAAGCCAGTTATTTTCTGGGCGGTGGAAAAACAGGCATGGCGCGGCGTTTAGCATGGAATGCGCCCAGTTTAACCCTGACCTGCTCGCCTGCCCAAAAGCAGACTGAACGTTGTCACCCTGAAGAAAACAGACCGCTCACGGTGCGTGAATATGCACGCATTCAAACTTTTCCTGATGATTGGAAATTTTCTGGCCCTGTGACCAGCCAATATAAACAGATTGGGAATGCCGTTCCTGTCAATCTGGGTTTTGCCGTGGGGAGAAGTTTAGTGGCTTTATTGAACGGTATCGCGTCCAAAACCGAGCAGTTTGAAATCCCAAAACTGACAGACTTGCCGCTACAAATGGGGCTGTTCAATACGCCGTCATTGAGCTAGGTGAAATTCAACCTCAGTTTGGGAACAGCTTTTCCCTTTCCAAAGTCGATGAAAAACGCATAGTATATTAAGAATAGCATTACATCTTATAAGCCCGTAAATTACAATAGCGGATTTCACCAAGGAGACGACTTAACATGCAAGATTTCATCGTATTAGACACGGAAGGAACTGAACTTTTACGCGAACTTGCCGTTTTAGACCGTCATGGTAACGAACTTTACAATGTGTTTGTGCAGGAAGCGGTAAATAAAACAGACACTTGGCGGGCAAAACCTTTACTTGCGGTTTTAAAAGACTTTTTCGCTTTAGCGCAGGGTAAACAAGTGGTTTGCCATTATGCAGACCATGATCGAAACGTCTTGCAACAAGCCTGCGAGCAAGCGGGTATGTTATGGGAACACGTTGATTTCGTTTGTACTTATGATTTAGCCAAGCAAGAACACAGCAGTTTAAATGGTCACAGTTTAGAATTTCTCTGTAAATACTTCGACTTGCATTGGGAAAAACGCGCTTATAACCGCGATGAAGCCCATACCGCTCGCTATGATACTCAATTCACTTATTTGCTATATCGCAAACTCAAATCTGAGCAATTAAAACGGCAACTGCACGGCAAACCCAATCCTTTTGGTGACAGTCGTGTCGATAATCCCTTTGAAAATCATGTTGATATGCCTAAAGTTTATGAACATGAGTTTTCACGATTTACCACCATTCTCGAAGAAATCAAACGCGATCCCAATCATCAAAGCAAAGGCGCGTTGGTGATTGGTGAAGCAGGCAATGGCAAAACTCACCTGATTATGCGGCTTGCACACGAAGTTTTGAAAAATAATCGGCTGTTATTTATTCGACAGCCCAACCATCCTGAAACCGTGGTTCATCATATTTATTGCCGTATTTTAGAATCTTTTATGGAAACCGTGCCAAACAGCGAATATTCACAACTTGAGTTTTTATTAGCCCACAGTTTTTCACGGATTGTGCTGGAGCATTTTGCAAAAGGAAATACGAATGCCAGCAGTAAACATGAATTGCTGCTGAAACGGATTGAACAAGATCATCTCAGTATTTACAAAGTATTAGGTAGAGAAGGCTCAGATCAATATCGCAATAATTGGAAATTTATCGAAAAGCATACTACGGAATGGTGGACAAATCAGTATGGATTTAGCAATTACGGCTGTGATGTGATAAAAGGCTTAATTAAGTTTTGCAGTTATACCGAGGCGAGCAAACGCGATTTAGTGCGTAAATGGTTGGCAGGTCAAGAAGTTGACGCAGATGAATTAAAAGAAGTGGGCTTGAGTAATTGGCAAGAAAGCATGGATCGTGAAGAATTCGCGCTGCAAGCGATTCGCGTATTTAGCAAGCTGTCGATTGAAGATCAGCCTTTAATTATCGTGTTCGACCAGCTTGAAAGTTTACGCGATCATGAAAACTTATTACGTAGTTTTGGCGCGGCATTGAAACAATTATTTACTGAAATTTCAAATAGTTTGATTATTGTCACCCTGTTTCCTGATCGATGGACGCATTTTCAGTATTTTTTCGACGGTTCTGTCACCGACCGCATTGCACAAAATCAGATTTATTTAAATCTGCCCAATGCGAGTGAATTAAGTGGAATTCTTGCCGCCAAAGCTGCACCTTATCAGATTGATATTGAAGAATTATTCATGCCTGAAGAGCTTGAAAATATCGTCAAACAAAATTCAATCCGTGGCGTGCTTAATGTTGCCGCAGATTATTATCGTCTGAAAGCCGACGGCGTGCCCTTGCCTGTGCATGCAAGAACTTTTGAAGAACGGGTATTTAGTGAACTGCAAAAACTGCGCGATGAAATTAATAAATTGAAGCGTGTCCAAAAAATTGTGGAAGAGCCGAATCATGACACAGCAAATCATGCGGATGCGCAAATTTTGAATTATTTAGCGCAGCAAAAAACTTTATTAGCCGCCCGTTACACCCACAGCATTCTTTCGGACAGCGATGATTTGGGCAAATTACTGCTTTTGGTAAAAGCGTGGAATCAATTTAAACCCTTTAAAATTGATTACTTACATCTCAGCAAGCGTGCCTTGCCTGAACATTTGATGCTGGTTTTCCCCAAGCAAGAAAACAGCCCAGAATTAAAACGTGTTGTTGGTTTTTTACATGCGGAAGGTTCAAGTTTCACCTCGCGCCTGAAAAATCTGAATGAGTTGGTAGTTTCTCATTCCTATATTCTGTTTGCTTTGTTTCGCGATGCTCGCCAGCCTGAAATTATGGGGAAAGTTGGCACACAAGAAATTGAACGCTTTAAAAATTATGAAAATAATAGGTTTATTATCCTCAAACAAGACCCGCGCTTGTTGTTTGAAGCCTTACACAAAACCGTCGTTGACATTCAAAATCACGATTACAATGCGGATTTACAAAGCGTTTTTATAAGTTTCTTCGCAGCAAATCCAGAACATTGGTTTTCCAAGTTTGTGGGTTAAAAAACTGTCAGAATCGGGATTTTCAGGATTACCCGAATTTTCAGAATGAGGCGTTTTATCTCGTTCCAACGTCCCAGCGGCGAGGATTTTACAGGCTTCTGCCCTATAATGAGGGTCTTATCGATTCAACTGCGTCATACCTAGCGTTATCAGCTTGCAAGGTGGAATACGCTACGCTATTCCACCCTACTACGACTAATTTTTCTATCCCGAACTCAGGTTAACCAAACTTATTCATCATAAAAATAAAAAAAGCCCTGATTCGTTAAATCAGTCAACAATGCCACAAATTCCGCATTTTCCGAAAGTGGCTTTTTCAAATCTTCAAACGGAAAATCGCGTTGTTGCGACAACAAGGGTGCGGCAAACGCCAAAGAAGGCGACAAAGGAATTGCTTGCCCTTCCGCAAACAGCGTGACATTTTCCCCATCACGCAGAAACATCATACGCGCCGCACGCCGCATAAAACCTGCGCCCTTGTATTCTTCCAACCATTCAACACTGTCAAATTCAGGCTCAGGACATTCATAATCATTGCCGCCACGACTTTGGCTGATAAACTGCCCAAACCATTGGTTAATACTATGATTATCCAAGGATAAACCGCGAATAATTTGCTGAATTTTTTCCAAAGCTTGCGGCGTGATTTCGCCATTATCCTTGGGCAAACTCAGCTCAGGGTCGGTGTAACGCAAATCTTTGTCCATTTGCGCCGTCACATTTTGCACATAATCATTCAACATTTCGGTATGCGTGGGCGCGAGAAACCCAATCGAAAAGGTCATACATTCTTCTAACGCCACGCCGTGATGCGCCACATTCGGGGGCAAATACAACATGTCGCCGGGAGCTAAAATCCAAGTTTCTTCGGCTTGGAATTTTTTCAGAATTTTCAAATCCAAATCGGGCAAAAACTCACCGACTTCGCGACTAATTTGCCAACGCCGCAAGCCTTTTGCCTGCAATAAAAACACATCGTAACTGTCAATATGCGGTCCGACTGAACCGTGTTGCGGCGCGTAACTGATCATCAAATCGTCAACCCGCCAACTGGGCACGAAATTAAACAGGTCTAAAATATCCGCAATTTCAGGGACATGCCGATTCATTTCTTGAACTAATAAAGTCCAATGGGTTGGTGGCAGACGGCTAAAATCTTTTTCCGTGAACGCGCCATTGCGCAATTGCCACGGGGTTTTACCGCCCTTTTCCATGATAATCCGCGATTCAACGTGATCTTCACAGGCAAGCCCCGCCAATTCATCGGGGCTAATTGGGCTTTCAAAATTGGGAATTGCTTGGCGAATTAACAGCGGACGTTTTTGCCAATAATCGCGCAAAAATTCCTCTACAGACATTCCAAGGGAGATTTTCATAAAACACCCCATAAATGTTTTGCTAAATCATGGGTTTGCTGCGCCGCATTGCCAATATAAGTGGCAGGACTTAACGCCAACAAGCGCGTTTTTTCAGCTTCAGGAATCGGCAAAGTTTGAATAAAGGCTTGTAAACGCGGTTGATCAATGCCTTGCCCCCGTGTTAATTCTTTCAATTTTTCATAAGCTTCAGGTACGCCATAACGCCGCATCACGGTTTGAATCGGTTCTGCCAACACTTCCCAAGTATTATTCAAATCATCGGCAACGCGATCTGCATTGA
>JBDKHS010000278.1:0-5162 GCA_039797505.1 Pseudomonadota bacterium
AAACTTTATCGCATATTCACGACAATGACGTGCTCAATGGCATGCTGACTTTTGCCACGGAGGGCGATGCAGGTCGCTTGGGCAGACCGATTTCCCTGCTGAGTTTTGCCGCACAATATTATTCATGGGATAGCGATCCGTGGAGCTTCAAATACATCAATTTGATGATTCATTTGCTCACGGGCAGCTTATTGTTTTGGTTGGTGTTACGCATCGCCCAATGCTTACAACTCACCGCCCGCCACGGCGCGTATTTGGCATTATTCAGCGCAGGGATTTGGTTAATTCATCCACTGCAAGCCAGCACCGTGTTATATGTGGTGCAACGCATGACCCAATTATCCGCCCTGTTCACGGTGTTAGGTTTGTTGGGCTATGTGATGGGGCGACAACATTTAGCGGTGGGGAATTTGAAACGCGGCTGGCTGTTGACCAGTGCGAGCATTATTTTTGGGGGGATTCTGGCAACACTTTCCAAAGAAAATGGAGTGTTGCTGGTGTTTTTCGTGTGGGCTTTGGAAGCGAGTTTATTGCGTCAACTGCCCACGCCCCGTTATTGGCGTTTGTGGATGGCGGCATTTATTTATTTGCCGATTATCGCCTTTATCTCACTGTTTATAATCAATTATCAGCAAATGATTTTAGGCACGTATGCGATTCGGGATTTTACGCTGGGCGAACGCCTGCTCACAGAAGCACGGATTTTAAGCAATTATTTGGCAAAAATTACCCTGTTATCGCCGCGTGATTATTCGGTATTTCATGACGATGTGGCGATTTCTCGTTCTTGGTTTGAACCTGTCACCACTTTGCCTTCCGTGCTGTTAATTCTGGGTTTATTCGCCAGTGCCGTGCGCCTACGCAAAACTTATCCGATTTATGCTTTCGCGATTTTCTGGTTTTTTGCAGGACATATTTTAGAATCCAGCGTGATTGGATTAGTGCCGTATTTTGAACACCGCAATTATCTGCCCTTGTTTGGCATCGTGCTGGCGATGGTGTATAGCGCGCAACGTATACTTGCTTATATTCGCACTCATTACACCCCACTCGCTGCGAAAGTCTTGGCAGTTTTGGGGCTTGCCTTGTTTCCCACGCTGACGTTTAGCCAAGTGCAATTATGGTCACAGCCTTTTTTACAAGCGATGCTCTGGGCCGATAGCAAACCCAATTCACGTTATGCCCAATCACACGCCGCTTCTTTGATGGAAAAGCTCAAACATTACGAATTAGCCCAACGTTATTATGCGCAGATGCTGGAATCATTCCCCAATGACAGCGGCGCGGCAATGCTGTGGTTTACCCTGTATAGCTTGCATCCAGAACAAGTCAAGCCGATTGCCTTGCCCGTATTACTGAAAAATTTACAGTCGGGTAACATCGACACCGCCACCATCAGTGGCTTAAATTACTTATTAGAAACTTGTGCTTCAACGCCTTGCGCCTTGTCGAATGCGGATTTAACCCAGATTTTTGCTGCCATTTGGCAAAATCCACAAAGCAAACTCGCCTTATACAAAGCACCGCTGCATTATTTAGAAGCTTTATTTGCCTTGCGTGAAGCACGTTATCAAGCCGCTTTAGACGCATTAGATCAAGCGATTGTGGTGAAACGAGAAGTTTCTTGGCAATTGTTTAAAGTTAATATCTTGATTTCTTTACAGCGTTTTCCTGAGGAGACAAGTCTGCTTCAACAATTACGCGCCCAACTTTCTCCCGTTAATCTGCGTTTATACACGGAACAATTACGGGGCTTACAACTGCGGTTAGACGCGCGTCAAACTGCGGTGACTCACTAGAGAACTCTCATGCCGTATTTAAGTATTATTCTGCCCTGTTTGAATGAAGCCGCCAGTTTGAAAACCCTGCTTCCGCGTTTACGCGCCCTGCATCCTGAAGCGGAATTGGTGGTGGTCAATGATGGTTCTAGCGATGATTCGGTAGAAATTGCCACACAAGCAGGCGCGGTGGTGGTGAGCCATCCTTACACGCAGGGCAATGGCGCGGCGATTAAAAATGGGGCGCGGGTTGCCACAGGGGAAGTGTTGGTGTTTATGGATGCCGATGGTCAGCATCAACCTGAAGATATTGCGCGTTTATTGGAAAAGTTTAAACAAGGTTTTGATATGGTGGTTGGGGCGCGAAATGCCGCTTCACAAGCCAGTTTCGGACGTTTATGCGCCAACAGTTTTTACAATTGGTTTTCCAGTGCGATGGTAGGGCATAAAATCGAAGATTTAACTTCGGGTTTTCGGGCGGTGAGTGCAGAGAAGTTTAAAGAATTCATTTACTTATTACCGAATACCTTTTCTTATCCGACGACTATCACGATGGCATTTTTCCGTGCAGGTTATAGCGTCGCATATTTGCCGATTATTGCCCCGCAACGCATTGGTAAAAGTCATATTAAGCCGTTTAAAGATGGGGTGCGTTTCTTATTGATTATTTTCAAAATTGGGACGCTTTACTCTCCACTTAAATTATTTTTTCCCTTGAGTTTGAGCTTTTTCTTCACGGGCTTTGGATATTATGCGTATACCTTCCTCAGTAGTAATCGTTTCACTAACATGGGTGTGGTGCTATTTACCACCGCAATCTTGATTTTCTTGATTGGTTTAGTCTCTGAACAAATTACGCAATTGTTGTATAGTCGGAAAGAGTAAGTTTTTGTTGAATGTATTAAGACTTGTGGGATTTTCAAATCATGCAGGTCTTAATTTTTCCTTTAACCAACAGAGATTGGGTGAAAATTTTTTGAGGCAGATAAATTTGTTCAAGGGATTTTAAGACTGAGAGGAGTTTATTTGTGATGCATTGCAAGAAAGATATTATAAATCATAAAGTTATAGCCCATATTGCATAAATAGGGTTTAGACTATGATGTTTTTAAGCGGAAGGTTAAAACAGAGGAATTTAAAACAAGGATGGGGTGAATGATGGGATTCAAACAGTGCTCGGCAAGTCACTTAACCGAGCATTTGATTATTAAACAAACTATTCATCCAGATAATCAGGTTCATCTTCAGAATATCTGTGAGTAGTCGTTATCTCTTCTGACAAATGCTCACCTAATATCTCCCTTACACGCTCTAATATTAAGTTAGCACGATGTTCAAGGAAACTTTCAAAGTTTGAGTCTTCAAATTGTTTTGAAAAATCAGGTGATTCAATATTGTCAGGCAAACAGCAATCTTTTAAACGTCTTTTAGCCTCAACAATGGTTTTGTCTGCCAGTACAGTTTTGCGTAATTCACGAAAGTAGTCAGCAGGATGTCGGTTCGTCAGTTCACGATTAGTTTTCTTTGAAATGACAATTCTATTTATAATAGAATTCAACAAATTTTTGTATTCTTTTGACTGCCCTTTGCTTAAAGAAAGAGGAAAGATATGATGATCTTCTAATTCTGTTATACCTAAGGTTTCACCAGAAATAAAATCTTTTTTAGCAGTTATGGCAATAATACATTGTATTGCCTTATAACGATTTTCGGTGGGACTGTGAATATCTTTAATCAAATCGCTTTTGGACAGTTCAACTTTTTTGAAATCCAAAGGCTCATTTTTCTCAAAATATCCACACAACGTATTAAAATCTTCGGAAATTCTATAGTTTGTTGCTATAAAGTTCACGGGTGGCATAATTTTAGTTAAATACCACTTTTGAAGTACTGCATCAGCATTGGAAAAAGTACGTCGGATAACAGCGTTATTTACTATATTTGATGCAGCCATAGCCACCAAAATAGCTTTATTTGACAAACGCTTAGGTGCTGCACCTCTATCTGTTACCCATTGATAAACATCAACTAGTGCTTTAACAGCAACATTCCAATGAGTTTTTATGAAATCACTTTTAGTGTTGAGTAGTCTGCTACGGGTAACTTCGGGAAAACCGCCTGTTTCGGGTGGATTAATTTTAGCTTCCAACAACGCCAATACCTGCAAAACACGTTCACCTTCAACATTAAAATCTTTGAGTATAGTGAAATCTTCTTTTGATTTATCCCATAATTTCCGAAGATCGGGATCGGGGAAAAATTTTGCGATTGCCAAGTCAAACGTATTTAGTTTCGTACCCGTGGAGTTAATGGTCTCGAAGATACGGCAGACTGATTCCAAAGGAGAATCAGCACCTAAAACAAGAACATGGATTCTATAATCTCTAATAGTGTGAAAAATATCATTAATTCTTGAAGTAGCATCTGTGATAGCATCTTCTTTCATATCTTCATTTTCTGGAAAGTCTAACTTAGGGTCTGTTGACTTTCTGAAATACTCACGTACGAATTTATTTGTCTGTGTACTATCTAAAATAATATCAGCACGGATCAGTTGATTATTTTCTAGGCGAACCGCATCCGTCTTGTTTGTGTTACTTCTGAGAACAATCCAATCACCAGACTTGAAATCTTTATACATGCTTTTCAAATCGAAATAAAAGGCATATGATTCCTTTTCTTTCTTGGGGTTTTTGGGGATGGCATTTAGAAAAACACGGGCAATAGAGGTTATACGTTGTTGTCCATCTAAAATGTATTCAATTTGTTTTCTTGAGTTTTCCGAATCGGATTCTTCTTCTTTTATCATGGCATGAATAGATTTAGAATCGAAGCGTATTTCTGGATTTTCAATTAATGTCAGTAATGAACCAACAGGATAATCTCTGGCGATAGAATCTATCAAACCTAAAATCTGATTAGGTCTCCAAACAAAGTCTCTTTGAAACTGAGGTATAACATATACGCCTGAGCGAACCCTACTCAAAATATCACTGATTGTATAACTATTTATTTGTTGAGTAATTTTTTTCATTAAGATGTTAGAGAAACATTTAAAGTTTGAAAGAAGTAAAGAAAGGAACTTTGGAGGGATGGGGTGAATGATGGGATTCGAACCCACGACAACCGGAATCACAATCCGGGGCTCTACCAACTGAGCTACATCCACCATAACAGTTGACATATTTTAGAAATGGCACGCCCGGCAGGACTCGAACCTGCTACCCTCAGCTTAGAAGGCTGATGCTCTATCCAGATGAGCTACGGGCGCAGTTCAAATACTGGTCGGGGTAGAGGGATTCGAACCCCCGACAGCCTGCTCCCAAAGCAGGTGCGCTACCAGGCTGCGCTATACCCCGTGCATCTATTCTCTTAATCGAGACG
>JBDKHS010000279.1:0-6738 GCA_039797505.1 Pseudomonadota bacterium
CGCGGTGGATTTAAGACCTTCTAGGTTTTAAAAACCTAGAAGGTCTCACGCACGATTTAAACCGCATGATTCTTCATGTGATGCTTAACTTAATGGCAGTGAAGCTCCAGCGTGGGAACGAGATATAAAATCCCCTAAAGGGGACTTAAAAGCGCTTTAATCTTTATCTTTAGCCCCCTTCAGGGGGTTGGGGGCTTTCTTTAAAGCGACTTTGAGACTCTCCCCCCCCGCCCCAGTAAAGCATCCATTAATGACTTGTGCCACTCGAAAAGTGAATCTTGTTGTAAACATTATACTTTCCCGATGGCTTTTTCATTGGAATGCGTTTCACTTCTTCCAGCGTTTTGGCATCGTAAACGATAATAGCACCGTCCATATCCCAAATGCTCAGCAAGACATATTTTCCATAGCGGTCAAACTCCACATGTGCAGCGGTTTTATTCGGCATCGGACGCAAAGTTTTCACGATTTCTAAACTGCGCTTGTCGATGATTTGCACAGAATCTTTTTGTTTACCCATGAACACATCCGTCCACGCATAAGGACTATTTTCGTGGCTACGCATGAAAAATCCCGCGCCCAAGGTTTCAATCCGCTTGATGGTTTTCCAGCTTTGCATGTCAATAATGCTCACGCTGCCTTCTTTTAAATTTGGTGTTGCCAGCACCGTTTTTCCCTGATATTCCCAAGTAATTCCCGAACCCAAATGCGGCAAACCTGTCAGCGGAATTTCCGCAATTTTGCGCCCCACCACCAAATTAACGACTTGGGCTTGATTACCATCACGCGCCGTGCCAATCAAATGTAAATAATTTTGGTCAAACACAAAATCATCTAAATAACTATCCAGTTTAATCCGCCGAATTGGGAACTTTTGCGTATCAATCAGCGGTTTTTCCCCAGAATCTTGACGATAATCGTGCATCGTGCCCGTGTACACTGGCAAGGCCTCCGCCTTGTCACTGTAAGGAATTTCCCAAACTTCAGGAATATCTTTTAATGCCACAATGAAACTATGGCGTGGCGGCGCGGTATAAACCCCACTAACCCGCGAAGTTTTGCCTAAATCATTTTGCACCTGAATTGTGTGCACAGGGCTTAAATCTTCCCCGCTTAAAATCACCAAGTTATGCGGTAAATAGTTGGCAACAATTACATATTTTCCATCATCAGAAATCGCTAAGTTACGCGTATTAATTCCTGCTCGAATTTCTGCCACTACCTGCAAACTATACATATCAAACATGCCAATCCAACCATCGCGGGAAGCGTAATACACAAAACGCCCTGTTGGGGAATATTTAGGACCACCATGCAGCGCGAACGGCGTTGGAAAACGATGAATCGCTTCTAATTTGTCGCCGTCTAAAATCGTGGCATGATGATCGCCCAATTCCACCACGAAAAATAAATTTAAGGGATCAGCTTGATGCACGGGTTTTGCGGGCAAATCAGCCAGCCGCACATACACTTTATGGGTGGCAAGCAGGTCTTCTTTGGAAAAATTCGGCGGCGTTGCCAAGGGCGTGTAAACATAGGCAATTAATGCTTGAATTTCTTCGGGGGATAATTTTTCCCCAAAAGCAGGCATTTGCGTGGCAACGCGCCCTTTAGTAATCACTGCCGCTGCCTCAGCTTTGGGCAAGCGTCCCAAATTTTCAGGCAATAACGCAGGTGCAATACTGCCTAAACGTTGTGGATGATGGCATTGAGCGCAGTGTTCGCTGTAAAGTTTTTCCGCATCGGGTGCGGAATTTTCAGGCTCTGCGGCGACGGCATTCGCAGCAAATAAAACGGCAATTAAATAAACGTAATTCATTAGATTTCCTTGCTGGTTTGAAACCTCCCTCTTTTAGGAAGGAGAATATCAAGGTATTTTTGGTAGTGCTAAATAAGCAGTGATTTGTTGTAATGGTTAATAAAATAAATGATAGCTCCGACTAGGGAGTGTCATCAATTAGACCTCAACTGCGCCCCCAACCCCCTAACCCCTTAAAGGGGGCTAAACATTAACACTAGCCCCTAAATCCCCTAAAGGGGACTTTAAACACTAAACAAATATTTTGTGTTTAGCCCCCTTCAGGGGGAGGGGCTTCTTTAAAGACTTTTAAACACGCTACTTTTTGTTAAAACTTAATTGATGACACGCCCTAAGCAAATGACAGTGATCTGGGTGCAAGACGCATTCAGTTTTAGAATTCCCAACGTACTTGCAAATACGCACTGCGTGGCACTTCTGTGCTCATAAAATCGATAGCCTTAACCGCAAGCATTTCTAAATGTTGTTTACTAAACAAGTTTTTTCCAACCAGTGATAATTGAACTTGTTTATTTATCTGCCATGACAAACGTGAATCCACCGTAAAATACGCATTAATACTATTGGCGGTTGTTGCATTTGCTGGATTCGGAGCTATATCAATCCGACCCAACCAACGTGCATTAACGTCCCATTGCCAACCTGGCGCGAAGTTCCAATAAGAACGTAAATTAAATTGTTGACGTGCATTCCAGCCCATCATAAAGTTTGTACTGTCTTCAGGTGAATAAGTACTATTTTTGAACAAAGATGCTGCACTATGTAAATAACTATAACCTGCGTGCAATCGCCATTGTGGGGAGACTTGCCAATCGGTGTTTAATTCAATCCCCGCAGTGTTTGCAGAACCCATATTTTTAAAGTTCATGGGGGTAATCAGAGCAGGTAAACTAGGATTTAAGTAAGGCGCAGCATAAGCGATACTGATTAAATCATCATACTTATTGAAAAACAGTGCGCTATCAAAAGAGAACTGTTTATTTGGTTGAAACCGCCAACCCACTTCATAACTTAGCTGTTTTTCAGAACGCAGTGTTTGTGATCCGTTTATCGGAAATAATATAGGCAGACTTACACCTGCACTTAAGGGATATTGAGTTCCCAATGAATAGAGTGAGACTAAATCACGTTCAATACGTGCAGGGGTGCGCACTGAACGAGAAATAGCAGACCAAAAACTGTGCTGAGGGGTTGCCGTCCACATCATGCGGATATTCGGTTGATTTTCCCATCCCGTTGTATCATTACGTTCTAGCTTATTTCCAAGGGTTAGTTTGAGGTCATGGCGCAAACTAATTTCATCTTGCAAGAAGAAATTGATGACTTTTTGATGCAAAAGCGAGGGTAAATAGCGATAACTGGGAATTTGTTGATACGGCGTATTATTGCTAGAGTTTGTGTTTTCCAATATGGCACGATAGCCCCCTCCCCAAGTGAATTCATGCTGCGGACTGAATTGCCAGCGTTGATGATAATCAAGGTCTAAGGTGTCTGCACGTACCGCAAATAAATTAAAATCATGTTGTTTATAGTCATAATAGGCTTGCATAAAAAAATCAGCCTGTTCAGAAATTTCGTGTTTTACACTCCCCACAATATGTCCACCATGTGCAACTTGTGTTGTGGCATCACGGGTAGCAAATCCATAACCTGACTTTTTCAACTCGCTACTTTCTGCTTGAAACATCCAATGCGTGCGACCATTGCTGCTGCTATCGAAGCGTATTCCTGCACGTTGCGATGACCATGAATCACTAGCAATTCCTTTTTTTGCAGGCTGTACTGGATACAGTTTTTCTTGCAAGTCTTGACTGGATTCAAATGCGCCCTGATGGAATTCTTTGGCATAAACCCGCATATAACTGTGATCGCCCAGTTGTGTGCCATAGCGTAAACTGCCAAAGCCCTTATCCACGATCCCTGCACCCACACTGACTAAAGTTCCTAAGGTGTCTTTAGCATGCTTGGTGATGATGTTGATCACTCCATTGACCGCATTGCTACCCCACATTGTGCCGCCAGAACCACGAATAACTTCGATACGTTCAATATCTTCTAAAACCATGTCCTGCACATCCCAGGTCACGCCTGAGAAATCAGGAACATAGACACTGCGACCATCAACAAGCACTAAAAGTTTGGAAGCATACACATCATTAAAACCGCGTGCACTGATAGACCAGCTATGTCCATTCACTTGGGCAACTTGTAAACCTGTGGCAAGTCGTAATAAATCAGGTAAATTGGTGGCGGCGGAGCGGCGAATATCTTCTTGAGTAATCACAGCAACTGCAGCGGCAGATTCTGAAACTTTTTGTGTTTTTTTAGAGACAGAAGTCACTTCTGTGTCTAAAAGTTCAGTCAGTGATAAATTGATGAGTTCTCGCTGTGTGGCTTTGATCGCGTTTAATTTGGAGAGGTCTTCATTTGCCGCATTGGCAAGTAGGGGGGAAAATAAACTGGCAACAAAAACTTGTCTTGAAAAAGCTGAAGGAAATATCATGCAATTTAACCATGTCGGTAATGTGAAACGTGTGGTATGTATTCGCAAATAGCGATGATAGTAGTCTGCTTCATATTGTTAGGAGTTACGCAGTTTAAACGTTAATCCATTTTTTACAATGAGTTACAGTTGCACATCATTCAGCTTAAATTACGTAATCCCTAATTATGTAAGAACTAGGTTAATAATCATATCACTAATAAACTTATTTTTATCAGTTAATCCAATTGAAATCATAGTGTTTATTATGTCAATAAATTCGTCATTTCTTCGTTTTAAAACTCCCAGCGCACTTGCAAATAGGCACTGCGTGGCACTTCGGTGCTGAGTAAATCTGCACCGCGCATGGTCATAAAATCTAAGTGCTGTTTACTGAATAGATTTTTTCCCACCAGCGATAATTCTATTTGTTTATTCATTTGCCAAGATAAACGGGAGTCCACAGTAAAGTAGGCATTGATACTGCTGGCAAGTGGGCGGGTTTCATCAGGATTGATATTGATGCGACTCATCCAACGTGCATTCACATCCCATTGCCAGCGTGGTGCAAAATTCCAATGTGAACGTAAATTAACTTGATGGGGCGCATTCCAACCCATCATAAAATTTACGCTATTACCAGGCATCAGTGAGATGTCTTTGAAAGCGGTGGCGGTGCTGTGCACATAAGTATATCCCGCAGTGAGTCGCCATTGTGGAGAGGCTTGCCAATCAGCTTTCAGTTCCAAACCTGCGGCATCTGCGGAGGCAATATTTTTGAAAATCAGCGGTGCCATCATCGCAGGAAATTTGGGGTCAAAATATGGAACACCATACGCCACGCTGATCAAATCATCATAATGATTGAAAAAAGTCGCGGTATCAAAAGAGACTTGTTTATTGGGTTGAAACCGCCAGCCCAATTCATAACTCAATTGTTTTTCAGAACGAATATTTGGCGCACTGCTCACAGGCAGCGCGAGGGGCACGCTGACATTGGGGGCGATGGGAATTTGTATATCCATCGTGTATAACATCGCCAAATCGCGTTCCGTGCGCGAGGGGGTGCGCACCGAACGTGAAATGGCCGACCAAAAACTGTGCTGTGGGCTTGCCGTCCACATGATTCTTGCACTCGGTTGATTTTCCCAACCTGTGGCATCGTTACGTTCTAATTTATTGCCCAAGGTTAATTTCAAATCTGGGCGTAGTTTGATTTCATCTTGCAAAAATAAATTTAAAACCTTATTGCGCACATAAGGATGCAGATAATTAAACGAGGGTAATTGTTGAAAAGCTTGGGTATTTTTAGAATCGGAATGTTCTAAAATTGTGCGATACCCCCCACCCCAAGTGATTTCATGCTGCGGGCTGAATTGCCAACGCTGATGAAAATCCAAATCAAAGGTGTCGTTACGCACGGCGATTAAATTAAAATCGCGTTGCGAATAATCATAATAGGCTTGTAAGAAAATATCTGAATTTGCAGAGATGTTTTGTTTCAAACTGCCCAAAATATGCCCACCATGCGCCACTTGAGTATTGGCATCGCGGGTAAAAAAGCCATAATTCGATTTTTCTAAAGTGCTACTTTCGGCTTGAAACATCCAGTGCGTACCGCCATTGCTGACACTATCAAGCCGCATCCCTGCTCTGCGAGACCACCACGCATCATTCCCCTCTCCATTTCTCTTTGGGGGTTGAGAGGAAAATAATTTTTCTTGTACTGCTTGTGTGGGTTCAAATGCGTTTTGATGCAATTCTTTGGCGTACACCCGCAAATAGCTGTGTTCATCCAGTTGTATACCGTGGCGTAAACTGCCAAAGGCTTTATCCACTGTGCCTGCCCCTGCACTGATCAGCGTGCCGACAGTGTCTTTACTGTGTTTGGTGATGACGTTAATCACCCCATTGACTGCATTGCCCCCCCACATCGTGCCGCCAGGTCCACGAATCACTTCGATGCGTTCAATGTCCTCGAGCACCATGTCCTGCATATCCCACATTACCCCAGCAAAATCGGGCATGTAGACGCTGCGTCCATCGATTAAGACTAAAATTTTAGCGGCATACACATCATTAAAGCCGCGTGCACCAATCGACCAAGTATGTCCATTGACCTGTCCCACTTGTAAGCCTGTAACAATGCGCAACACATCAGGCAAAGTGGTGGCGGTGGAGCGGCGTATGTCTTCTTGAGTAATCACAGAAATTGCTGCTGCCGATTCAGAAATTTTCTGGTTTTTTTTGGCAACTGAGGTGACTTCAATTTCTAAGAGTTCTGTGAGCGATAAACTGATGAGTTGTTTTTGAGTGGCTTTGATTTCAGCCAATTCGATAGCATCGACAGCACTGGCACAGATAGGCAACAGCCCACCCAGCAGGGCGGCAAGTATTTTTTTAAAATTTAGGCGTGGGCGGGAAAATATCATGCAAT
>JBDKHS010000280.1:0-8033 GCA_039797505.1 Pseudomonadota bacterium
TCATGCCGACTTTGGATGAGGGGCAACACTTAATTGTCCAATTGGAAAAACTGCCTTCCATTACTTTGGAACATTCAATTGCTTTCGATGAAAAAGTGCAGCATGCCTTTGTTGAAAAAATTCCAGAAATTCAGCAGATTGTGGCGCGGGTTGGCTCGGATGAAATCGGCATGGACCCGATGGGTTTAAATCAAACCGACACCTTTATTGTCTTGAAACCGCAAGAACAATGGCGTACCAATAAAGATGGTAATGTGATGAGCAAACAGGATTTACTGGACCAATTACGCACGATTTTAGAGGAGTTTCCAGGTTTGGCGTACACCATTGCGCAACCGATTGAAATGCGGGTATCGGAAATGCTCACAGGGGTTCGGGGCGATGTGGCCATTAAAGTATTTGGGGTAGAGTTAGAGACTATTAATGAAAAAGCCTTGGCTATTTCTGACTTATTGCGCTCGATTTCAGGCAGCGAAGATGTGTTTTACGTGTCAAATGGCGGCGTGCAGTATTTCAAAGTCAGTATCGACCGTTTAGCCGCAGGGCGTTTGGGGCTGAATGTCGAAGAACTGGAAACTTTGTTGCGGGCGCAATTGGAAGGTAAGAATGTGGGCACGGTGTACGAAGGCGTGCGGCGCACACCTTTGGTGATTCGAGGCGGCAATGATGTGCGCCATTCGCCCAATCAATTCTCTAACTTGCTGATTAATCTACCCGACGGGAAAAGTGTACCTTTAGGAACGATTGCAAAATTGTCTCGTGTCGAAGGCCCGATTCAAGTGGTGCGTCAGCGTGGGCAACGTATGGGCGTGATTACGGTGAATGTGCGCGGTCGGGATTTGGTCGGTTTTGTGGACGAAGCCAAGCAATTAATCGCGCAGAAAATTCCTTTAGAAGCAGGTTATTATCTGGAATGGGGCGGACAATTTGAAAATCAGCAACGCGCTGCAACCCGTTTGGCGTTGGTCGTGCCGATTGCAATTGGTTTGATTTTCTTGTTGCTATTTTCAACCTTCGGTTCAGTACGACAGGCATTATTGGTGCTGTTTAATATTCCCTTGGCGATGATTGGCGGGGTGTTTGCGCTGTGGGGTTTTGGGGAATATTTGTCCGTGCCTGCCTCGGTGGGATTTATTGCCTTGCTGGGGATTGCGGTCTTAAACGGGGTGATGATGGTGTCCTATTTTAACCAATTACGCTTACAAGGGATGGAGATGGGGCGTGTCGTGGTAGAAGGTGCGAAACGTCGTTTACGCCCTGTGCTGATGACTGCCAATATTACAATGTTTGGTTTGGTGCCCTTGTTATTTGCCACAGGTCCCGGCTCTGAAATTCAGCGTCCTTTGGCAATTGTCGTGATTGGTGGTTTGATTACGTCAACCATTCTCACCCTGCTGCTGTTGCCGATTTTATATCGTCGCTTCGGGGAAAGAGTGCCACATGTGCAAGCGCATTAGACGCTAAGCTAGTGACTTTGTTATATCTAAAGAGACGTATTGATTGCGTCTCTTTTTTTATGCCTTGGAAAGTAGTCGTATAAAATAGCGTAAAATACTCATTTGGAAAGAACATGCGATTTTAACCCGTGCGTAATTAAGGACTGGCAGTGCTTATGTTCATACTCAGTTAAAGTAACCTGAGTTCGGGATAAGAAAGAATAGAAAATTTAGTCGTAGGGTGGAATAGCGTAGCGTATTCCACCAAGAAAGCTGATAACGCTAGGCATGACACAGTTGAATCGATAAGAGCCACATTGTACGGGAAGAAGCTTGTAAAATCCTCGCCGCTGGAGCGACGAGGTAGGCATTCCAACGCTGGAGCGTAGGAACGAGACAAAATCTAGAACTATCACGCTTCAGGGTGGAATACGCTACGCTATTCCACCCTACTACAAATATTTCTTATCCCGAACTCACGTTAAATACTAACAGCTCGTTAAATTCCCCTTGCCTATTTTTTCAAAGCGTGGAATATATCGACCCAATTTTTAAAGTGCTCTACTACGAGAGTTTCCCGCATGAAAATTTCCGCCACAGAACTGCAACAACTCGAACAACTTCGCGCCAGCATTCGCCAACACAATTATGCCTACTACGTGCTTGACGAGCCGCAAATTCCTGATAATGCTTATGATGCTTTGATGCGCGAACTTGAAGCCATTGAAGCCAAATATCCCGAAACCATCACCCCTGATTCTCCTACGCAACGTGTTGGGGCGCAGCCCTTGGCGGCTTTTGAACAAGTGCAACATGCACTACCAATGCTGTCTTTAAGCAATGCGTTTACCGATGAAGAAGTCCAAGAATTTCATCAGCGTGTTTGTGAACGTTTAGGCACGCAACAAGTTGAATATATTGCAGAACCTAAATTAGACGGGCTTGCCATCAGTTTGCGCTATGAACAAGGGCAACTCGTCACCGCCGCTACCCGAGGCGATGGCAGCACAGGCGAAGATGTCACGCATAATGTGCGCACGATTAAAGCGATTCCCTTGTGTTTACAAGGCGAAAATTATCCCGACATTTTAGAAGTGCGCGGCGAAGTCATCATGCCAAAAGCGGGCTTTGACAAATTTAATCAGCAACAAATTGCCAAAGGGGAAAAGCCGTTCGCCAATCCTCGCAATGCCGCTGCGGGCAGTTTGCGCCAACTCGATCCCAAAATCACCGCCACCCGTCCTTTAAGTTTCATTGCCTATGGCGTGGGTTTGGTCGCTGGCGGCACAGTTGCCAATAAGCATTATGACATCTTGCAGCAATTGCAAACTTGGGGTTTTCCAATTGCCAAAGATTTGCAACTCAGCTTTGGCATCGAGGACTGTTTAAATTATTACCGCGCCACTTTAGAACGCCGCGCAAAATTGCCTTTTGATATTGACGGCGTAGTTTATAAAGTCAACGCCTTAATCCAACAAGAACAATTAGGCTTTGTATCCCGCGCCCCGCGTTGGGCAATTGCGCATAAATTACCCGCTGAAGAAGCTTTAACCACCATCCAAGCAATTGAAATTCAAGTGGGACGCACAGGCGCATTAACCCCTGTTGCTCGGCTGCAACCTGTCAGTGTGGGCGGCGTGATTGTTTCCAATGCGACTTTGCACAATCAAGATGAAATTCAGCGCAAAGATATACGGGTTGGCGATACCGTGGTGGTGCGCCGTGCGGGCGATGTGATTCCTGAAGTATTGCGGGTGCTGCTTGATAAGCGTCCTCCAAACACTGAAATTTTTACCCTGCCCCCGCGCTGCCCCGTGTGTGACTCCGAAGTCGAACATGAGGAAACTATCGCACGTTGTACGGGCGGCTTATTTTGTAGTGCGCAACGCAAACAAGCCCTGCAACATTTCGCCTCCCGTCGTGCGATGGACATTGAAGGCTTGGGCGAGAAATTAGTCGAACAATTAATTGATGGCAATTGCATTGAAAACTTAGCGGACATTTACAGTTTATCGCGTGAACAATGGGCAAGCTTGGAACGCATGGGCGAGAAATCCGCTGACCGAATTTTACGCGCCTTGGAAAAAAGTAAACAAACCAGCTTCGCCCGCTTTTTATACGCTTTGGGCATTCGAGAAGTGGGCGAATCGACTGCCCGCACCTTGGCGCAACATTTTGGCAGTTTGGAAAAATTGACCGCCGCCGACACCGCTGCCTTGCAATTAGTGCCCGATGTGGGCGAAGTGGTGGCGCAACATATTTATCGCTTTTTTCATCAGCCGCACAATCGCGAAGTGATTGCACAATTGCAAGCGGTGGGCGTTCAGTGGGCGGAAAACGAAGTCAAAACTGAACAAGCGCAAGTGTTGACAGGGAAAATTTTTGTGCTCACAGGCACGTTAAACAGTATGGGGCGAGATGCGGCAAAAGCGCGTTTAGAAGCCTTGGGGGCAAAAGTCAGTGGCAGTGTCTCGAAAAAAACCGATTATGTGGTAGCGGGCGCGGAAGCGGGCAGTAAACTTGAAAAAGCCGAAAGTTTGGGTGTGAAAGTTTTAGATGAAGCTGCATTTTTAGCTTTGCTCAGCGAGGTGTAACATGTTAGATGGACACGCAATTTTTCATTCTCCGATTGGTGATTTGCATCTAATCGCTTATGAAGATGCTTTGATTCAGTGTAATTTTATCGAAATCAAGCCTAATGTTTCATTCACTCCAGAATTACCTATTTTAGCCACTGCGCTGAGTGAATTAAGTGCTTATTTTGCGGGCGAGTTGCGGGAATTTACTGTGCCTGTCGATTTGGAGTGTCAAGCAGCATTTTCGCAGCAAGTTTGGAAATATACCCAACAACAAGTGAAATTTGGTGAAACGCAGGCTTATGGTGAAATTGCCGCCGCTTTAAATAGACCTAAGTCGGCACGGGCGGTGGGCGCGGTCATGCGAAATAATCCTGTGACTTTAATCATGCCTTGTCATCGAGTAGTGGCAAGTACGGGAAAATTAACAGGTTATGCAGGTGGCATTTGGCGTAAAGCGTGGTTGTTGGCGCATGAAATGCGGGTCTTAGAGGGCGCGTAATTTTGAGGAATGTGTAAGACTTGTCGGAATCAGGATTTACGGGATTTTCTGAATTAAGTAGATCGATAAGTGTGAGCTTTTTTCTTTAAATCCTGATGCTGACAATAAAGTCCTACGCGGGCTATTTTCAGTCTTTTGACACGAACAAATCTCTGTGAATTCCCGTCACTTGTTCTATCAGTTCTATCGCCAAACCTTGTGCCAGCATATTCTTTGCTATTTCTAAACGCTCTACTTTGCGCCCTTTTCAATCCCAGAAGAAAATCCTTCGTCCTTTGCTTTTCTGAAAGCTTCTTCTTGCGAATATTCATCTTTCATGCGAGCGCGATCTTGCGGGGTTAAACCATCGGTTTTGATTAAACTCACCACTTTCAAAACCTCGGTTTTGTGATAATTCGATTCATTCACTTGCTCGCCTAAACTGTCTTGAATCAGTTTTAACCATTCTCGGTAAGGTTCGGGGGTGGTTTCCGTGACGTGTTTTGGGGAAAGATACAGCACACGGTGATGAATTTTATTGAGTTTTTCATGCGTCAGCAGGTTTATTGGGTCAAAGTTGATTTCTGCGATGGCGCAATCTTCGCGTGTGCCTGAAGTGGAAACGACAATGGTAAAAACTGTGAGCGCGGGTTTGTAATTTTTGGAAGTATCGACTTGTTCTAAAATGGCAGCGCAGTGATAGTGCAGAAAACGTTCATAATAATCTTCATAGTGGCGGTGCTGAATATCCACAATCACGCGGTTTTCTATATCTTCTGCGTACAAATCAAAACGGGAATCAACATTGCCAATCGGTGGGTCAAATTTCTTCTCAGTTTGAACCTTGTCTATTTTCAGGTCGATGCCGAGAAAATCTTTTGCAAAGGCTTTGAACACTTCAACATCGCAAAACGCTTTTTTGAAAATGACTTCATAACGTAGGGAGGCGACTTTTTGCATGGGGTTTCCTGTGGTTAAATCTTAATCCATATTGTACGGCACTTTATGCGACTTGATTTATCAGAATCAGGATTCACAGGATTACAGGATTTTCAGTCCAGTAGGTTGGGTTGTCATCAGCAACCCCAAATTAACATCAAATCACCAAACAATCCTAATTTTCACCCCGCATGCTTGTTGGGTTGGCTGGTCGCCAACCCAACCTACTCAAGCTAACTCAACAAACTTAAGCATGTTTCCACACGGCATGACGTTTCTGCATAAACGCATCAATGCCTTCTGCCGCATCATCGCTCATCATATTGCAAGCCATCACATCCGCTGCATAACGATACGCATCGGTCAAACCCATTTCCAACTGCTGGTAAAACATGCGTTTTCCTGCTGCAATTGCAACCCGAGATTTTGCAGCGATGGATTGTGCTAATTGGGCAATTTTGGCATCCAATTCTTCAGGCGCGACCGCATAATTAATCAAGCCTTCACGTTGTGCACTTTCAGCATCGATAAAATCGCCCGTCAGCAATAATTCCATCGATTGCTTGCGTCCTAAATTACGACTCAATGCCACCGCAGGCGTGGAACAAAATAGCCCGACATTAATGCCAGAAGTTGCAAATTTTGCCGTGTTCACCGCCACCGCTAAATCACACATCGCCACCAATTGGCAGCCTGCGGCAGTGGCGATGCCTTGCACACGAGCAATCACGGGTTGTGGCAAACGGCTGATACTCAACATTAATTCACCGCATTGTTGAAACAGCGTGTTACAAAATGCTTCGGTACGATTAGCACGCATTTCTTTCAAATCATGTCCTGCACAAAAGGCTTTGCCCTCTGCTGCCAAAATCACCACGCGCACACTGCAATCAATCGCAATTTTATCGAGTTCCAATTGCAAAGCGGTGAGCATCGCTTTTGATAAGGCATTGTATTGATTGGGACGATTTAAAGTTAAAGTGGTGATGCCGTCAGCATCACTGCGCAACACTAAAGCATCGCTCTCTTGAGAGTGAGTCATTCTGGTTTCCTCGATTGGTTTTTTATTTATAATAGTCAGCTTAAAATTTTGACATAAAAATTATTGATTTTCAATTAACTAGAAATCTCCTTCTGATTCACACAGGTGCATTTATGGCGCGGCGCATTTCCCCAATTCAACAACCCAAAGTTTCTCTTGTGCCTGCTTTGCGTGCACCCCGTTTAGACATCGCGCGCGGGCTGGCAATTGTGGTGATGTTGGCATTTCATTTTACGTATGATTTGAGTTATTGGCATTTCATCGAAGCGGATTTTTATCGCGACAGTTTTTGGTTGAATTTGCGCACGGGAATCGTCAGTGCGTTTTTATTGGTGATGGGGATTAGTTTAAGTGTGGCAGATACGCAAGGCAGTCCGCGTAAAATGCGGCGCGTATTGATTTTAGTCGCGGCAGCAGTATTGATTAGCGTGGTGAGTTTTTTATTATTTAAACAACGCTTTATTTTTTTCGGCGTGCTGCATTTTATTGCGCTTGCCAGCGTGTTGGCGGTATTTTTTGTGAAACGTCCCACGCTCGCGCTGATTGTGGGCGGGCTGTGTTTATTCGTGGGCAATTTCTGGCAACATCCGCTGTTTGACCAGCCTGCCTTGCAATGGATAGGTTTGGTGACGCGCAAGCCGCTGACAGAGGATTATGTGCCCTTGTTGCCGTGGTTTGGGGTGGTGTTGCTGGGGTGTGCGCTGGGGAAATTATTGCCACCTGCGGTTTTATTTTCTCCCGTGGGGAAAAATCCACTTTTACAAAATTTAGCGGTTTTGGGTCGGCACAGTTTGGCGGTTTATTTACTGCATCAGCCTTTATTTTTTGGAACTTTATGGGGAATGCGTCAAGTTTTGGGGTGATTTTGGAAATTAGACAGGGTGCATTCTGACAAGTTCACGAAATTGTCATGTGCGTTGCAGCATTTTCTGTTAAAATTCGTCCCCTTATGTGCAAGCCGTTATCAATTGCGGCGCACAATAACTAAATCCCAGTTAAGCACTTGAAATTTTACTGAAATATCATTATGCTAACGGGTTTTAATCGCAGTCAGAAGGAATATTAGAGCGCGCTATGGCTAAAGAAGATCATATTGAAATGGAAGGAATCGTCACCGAAACCTTGCCAAATACCATGTTTCGGGTACAGTTAGACAATGGTCATATCGTGACCGCCCACATTTCAGGCAGAATGCGTAAGAATTACATCCGTATTTTGACGGGTGATAAGGTTACCGTGCAACTCACGCCTTATGATCTCACGAAAGGTCGCATCACTTATCGCGGACGTTAAGTTTTAGCCCCGCCTTGTAATTGTTGGCGTAATTTCGCTAACAATCCCTGACTCGCTGCTGCTGTCAAATCTAAGACGTGCTCAAATCCTGTTGCGCCTCCGTAGTAAGGATCAGGCACTTCGTGCTGTTTGATATGGGGTGCGAACGATAAAAATAAATGCAGTTTGTGTTTATATTGTTTTGGGCAGTTCTTATCCAAGTGCGCGAGATTATTCGCGTCCATCGCTAAAATATAATCAAACTTTTCAAAGTCTTCGCCAGTGAC
>JBDKHS010000281.1:0-4527 GCA_039797505.1 Pseudomonadota bacterium
ATTTTCACACCATTGATTATGGCGACGGCACTGACCCGATGTATTGGGACGAACGCGCCTATTATCAGTTCACCGCCCCTCAAATTGACCTGTTGGAAAGCGTTAGCGATGAATTAAACCACATGTGTTTAAACGCCGTTGCCACAGTTATCGAACAGCGACGTTTTGCAGAATTTCATATTCCTGAAGCTTATCACGCGATGATCACCCGTTCTTGGCAACGCGAAGCGGTCAGTTTATACGGGCGTTTCGATTTGGTTTGGGATGGTGGCGACACGCCGCCCAAGCTTTTAGAATTCAATGCCGACACCCCAACTTCTTTGTACGAAGCCAGCGTGGTGCAATGGCAATGGTTGAATGAAATGTTTCCGCAGGCGGATCAATTCAATTCAATCCATGAAAAACTGCTCAGCGCGTGGCAAAAAGTGCAGCAAAGTTTAGGGCGCAAAATCTATTTTGCGGTGGTGCACGACAGCATTGAAGATGAAGGCACGGTCGAATATTTACGTGATACTGCGATGCAAACAGGCATTGACGCACCCTTGATTCATCTCGATAAAATAGGCTGGAATGGCAAATATTTCACCGATTTAAACGAGCAACGCATCGATGTGCTATTTAAACTTTACCCGTGGGAATGGCTGTTACGTGAGCCGATTGGGGAATTTTTGCTGCGTGAAAAACTCAGTTTAATCGAACCTGCGTGGCGCATGATTTTATCGAATAAAGCAATTTTGCCGATTCTGTGGGAAATGTATCCCAATCATCCCAACTTATTGCCTGCGTATTTTTCGCCTGAAAAATTGGGAGACACTTACGTCGAAAAGCCGATTTTATCGCGTGAAGGTGGCAATGTGCGCGTGGTGATTGCGGGCGAAACCCATTTGAGCACGGGCGGTTTTTATGCAGATGAACCGAAAGTTTATCAAGCTTATCAGCCCTTACCGAATTTTGAGCAAAATTACCCGATTTTAGGCAGTTGGATTATTGACGGACAAGCCTGCGGTTTGGGCATTCGTGAAGACCACAGCCCGATTACTGCCAACAGTTCCCGTTTTCTTCCCCATTTATTTTTGGAGTGAACTCTGATGATCGAAACATTTTTAGGTGATGCGTATATTTCTTGGGTCGCCGTTGCACATTTTTTGAAGTATTTTGTAGTTTCTATTGTGTTAATGGGCTTATTTTTAAGTATTTACACCACCATCACCCCATGCAAGGAATGGGTATGGTCACGCGAGGGCAATAAAGCCGCCGCCTTGTCGCTGAGTGGCTCTATTTTTGGGTTTGCCTTGCCGCTGACGTATGCGATTTTTCAAAGCGCGAGCATTGCGGATTTATTAGTGTGGTCATTGATTGCAGGCTGTGTGCAATTGTTAATGTATGGCATTAATAGCTTGATTGTGCGCAATTTTACCGAGGAATTGCATCAAGGCAATGTCGCAGTGGGTTTGATTTCTTTCAGTTTTTCAATCAGTTCAGGCTTGTTAAACGCAGTGTGCATGACTTATTCGCCCGCCCACGGAATTTAATTTTTTGCAGAATTGTCAGAATCAGGATTTTCAGGCTGAGGAACAAAGCGCATCATTCGTGAGAAAACGATGAACCTCGATTGATGCGCCTCCTATGAAGACTTCTTTCAAAGCACTGCCATTCCTAAATCGCGATGGACTCAAGACCTGCTAGGTTTTTAAAACCTAGCAGGTCTAATGCTCGATTTAAGCCGTATTATCTCTTAAATTATGCTTAACTTATTAGTCATTTTCAATGGTGTAAAAACTACGACAAGCGTTATAATAAATCATAATTCACTCTTCGATTTCGCCCGTTGGAATTCCCCATGCGCCTCTTAACCGCTCATAAAGTCGTCCATAAATCGGTTTATCATAGTCAAACCACCGCTAAAACGCCTAAAACCATGCCTCAACCCTATGTGCATTTTTTACAAAGCTGGATTTTACTGGCATTATTATTCACCTTCTTGTTTAGTGTCAGCAATGTGGTGGTGCATTGGATTACGCCTTACTTACCGCTGGCAACGCCCCATGAACAAAATGCCTCGATCAACCGTACACATACCTCTCTCGATGCCGTTCCTCGCCCCCATTACGCCAGTTGTATTCCTCTTAGTGTAGAATTGTCACAAAATATCGATACAGTATTACCCTTGCTACAAACTTACATCAATGCACACCAGACCCCCAGTCAAATGTTGCCCTTCTGTATTATTCTAAGTAAAACTCAAACTGCGATTTAACTAATGGAAATTTATAAACAATTTGGTATTGAAGCTGCACACCGTCTCCCCAATGTTCCCGAAGGACACAAGTGTGCTAATCTGCATGGTCATTCATTTCAAGTGATTTTATATGCAGCAGGTGCTGTGGATGAACACACAGGCTGGGTGATGGATTTTGCGGATATTAAAGCCGCTTTTCAACCGCTGTATGCGCAATTAGACCATCATTATTTGAATGACATCCCCGGTTTGGAAAACCCCACCAGCGAGAACTTGGCGCGTTGGATTTGGACGCATTTGAAGCCGAGCTTGCCGAGTTTGAGTAAAATTGTGGTTCAAGAAACCTGTACCAGTGGTTGTGTGTACACAGGCACTTAAACTGATTAACTCTCACATTTTGATTATAAGGACATTGCCTGATGAAAACCTTGCAGATTAATTTACCTGATGCGGTGGTTGCACGTTTTGAAAAATTCGCACTTCAACAAGGTTCAAATTATGTTAGCGTCAACAGCAGCGAAGTCAGCGGACAAGACGCACTGTTCACCGATTTATTAATTTTGGGTTTAGATGAATTGGATGCAGGAGAAGCTGAATTTCCAGATGACGTGGAAGATAATTAATCGTTTATTTTCAGCGGATTATCTTAGCAAAAAAGGCGTGTGATAGCGTAACTCACGCGCCTTTTTTCAATTAATGAATGATGTGTTATCTCGTTCCAACGCTCCAGCGTTGGAATGCCTACCTCGTCGCTCCAGCGGCGAGGATTTTGCGGGCTTCTTTAAATGCCTATACAATTAAGAGCCTTATCGATTCAACTACGTCACGCCTAGCGTTATCACGTTTCAAGGTGGAATACGCTACGCTATTCCACCCTACTACTTTATTGCTTGAGAGATAAATATCTCACACCAAGCCGACAAATGCCTGCACTTCGACCCAATCCCCTTGCGCCACATCGCCTTGCAAAGGCGGCAACACGATAAAACAATTTGCCTCACTCATCGAGCGCAAAATACCAGAGCCTTGTTCACCACCACGTTGTACTTGCCATTCACCGCTTTCCGATTTTGTAAAACGGGCACGCACGAATTCTGTACGCCCTGGTTTTTTCTTGAATGCCGAGAGGCTGCGGGCTTTGAACAGTAGATTTTCATACGCGCTGCCCTGCATTTTGCGTAATGCAGGTTGTACAAATTGATAAAACGTCACTATTACCGCAACAGGATTACCGGGTAATCCAAAAAAAGCACGCCCGTGCACCTGACCAAATGCCAAGGGTCTGCCGGGTTTCATCGCGATTTTCCAGAAATTAATCTGCCCTAGCTCATTGAGCACTTGCTTGGTGAAATCAGCATCCCCCACCGACACCCCACCAGAACTGATAATCATATCTGCTTGGGCGGCCGCACTGTTTAATACCTGTTGCAAGGCTTCGCGCTGATCACGCACCACGCCCATGTCTAAAATCTCGACCCCAAGCCGTTGCAACATGCCAAATAAAGTATAACGATTGCTGTCATAAACTTGCCCCTCACTCGGCATTTGCCCAACGGAACATAATTCATCCCCTGTGGAAAAAAAAGCGACCCGCAAACGGCGTTTTACCTGAACTTCAACAATCCCCAAAGATGCCAATAAACCCAATTCCGCTGGGTTTAAATACTTTCCTGCCTCCAGCACCACTTGCCCAAGGGCTAAATCTTCCCCAGCTTGCCGCACATTTTGTCCTGCCTTTTCACCCGCCATGAAGCGAATTTGTGTGCCGTGAACTTCAACATGTTCTTGCATCAGTACAGTATCTGTACCCAAAGGCATGACTGCGCCCGTCATAATGCGCACACATTGCCCACGCGCAACCACACCGGCAAAACTTTTTCCCGCCCACGCGCTGCCAATCACATCCAAAGTTTGCATGCCTGTGCGGGGTAAATCCGCTGCGGCAATGGCGTAGCCGTCCATCGCAGAATTAACGTGTGCAGGCACATTAATCGATGAAATAATCGGCGAGGCTAAAACCCGTCCTAAAGCATCGCGCAGGGATAAATATTCACAGGTTTCTATCGTGGGTAATTGTGTTTGAATGCGTTGCAGAGCTTCTTCAACACTTAAACTATCGGGTTCGCTGGGGTCTGCGCAACTGGGTTGAATTTGAATGGAATTCATGGTGATGTGGCTCGGGGTTAAAAAATTATCTGAATCAGGATTTGTAAGATTTAGGAGTTAGGCAGTTGAAAACTACTTAACCTGAGTACGACGAATATAATCATATATTTGATTTTGTTACC
>JBDKHS010000282.1:0-4589 GCA_039797505.1 Pseudomonadota bacterium
ATTTATTACCCCACCCTAAACTACGAATTTCTCACCTGGGACACCCGCCTCTACGTCATCGACTCGCCCATGATTCGCTCGCTCGCGTGGGAAAACCTGTGGCAAATGCTCACCAGCTTGTATATGAGCAATTGGCATCCGCTCACTTGGCTATCATACGCCCTTGATTACGCATTCTACGGCTTAAATCCTTGGGGTTTTCATCTCACCAACTTGCTGTGGCACAGCGCGAACAGCGTGTTATTTTTCTTATTTTCCCTACAGTTACTAAAATTACACCACACCGCCAAATCCCCACTCCCCCCTAGCCCCGAAGAAAATAAACGCCAATTTTGGATTGCCGCCCTCGCCGCGCTGTGGTTTGGAATTCACCCCCAACACGTCGAATCCGTAGCATGGATTGCAGAACGCAAAGACGTATTATCTTTATTTTTCAGCCTATTAACCTTAATCAGCTATTTACAATACACCCAAAGCCGCCGCCTCAAACATTATTTACTCAGTTTCTTATGGTTTTGCCTAGCTTTAATGTCAAAACCGATGGCAATCACCTTACCCATCGTTTTGCTATTATTAGATGTCTATCCTCTAAACAGAACCCGTTTCACAGCAAGCCTTCACCCAGAATCTTTATTAAAACTATTCATTGAAAAAATCCCATTTTTCTTAGGCACGGCTTTTGATGTTTGGTTAACCCTTATCGCACAACAACAAGCCATTGCAAAAATTGACGAAATCAGTTTTCTCATGCGCTTAGTGAATGCAGGAAATAGCCTACTGGCTTATGTTTATAAATTAATCTTTCCCCTCAATTTATTACCATTTTATCCATTTGATAGGGATTTACTCAATAATCCAACTTTATTACTCGCCTTCCCTGTCTTGTTCATAATTACAGGCGGTGCAATTTACGCATGGCGAAAACGCCAATTTAGTTGGTTAATCATACTGTTATTTTATGTCATTACCCTGCTACCTGTGTTAGGCATTATTCAAGTTGGCTCACAAGCCCTTGCTGACCGTTACGCCTATTTTCCTACTTTACCGTTTTACTTACTACTCGCCGCAGGATGCACACATTGGCTTTGGCAGGCAGACAGCGGAAAACGTATCGTCAACGCACTGGGAATTTTGTTGATTACAGCAATTTTTAGCCTAATTACCGCCCAACAAATCAAAATCTGGAAAAATGACATTATTTTCTGGTCATATATTGTGAGCTATGCCCCTGATTATGCGTTGACACAAGCGAATTTAGCCTCTGCTTTTCACACTGCGGGGAATTATCCTTTAGCGATTGAACATTACAAACAAGCTTTACTTTACGTGAATGACGGCATGATTTACTACAATCTTGCACAAGCCTACAGCAAAGTGGGGGAATTTGATAAAGCGGTTGATATTTACAACAATTTGATTGCTTATAAAGTCAATATTGGGGTTAGCAGCGATCGACTTTATTACATATTAGGCGTGACTCATTTGCAGGCAGGACATTATCCCGAAGCTCGCCAAGCCTTGCAGCAAGCTCTCAATCTGAATCCCCATTTAGAGGCAGCACAGGCGCGTCTTCAGCAAATACCTACGCCCTAGATTTTAAAAGCCCCCAAGACTTAAAGGGGGCTAAACCAATGAAAGAGAATAAATTTATTTCGGATCATCCTGTTTAATCTGAATTTCCCCCAGCAAATTTGCAATGATGCGATATTGCGGCAAAGGCACATCATTATTACTCCCCGTAGTTTTTGCGCGCAAAGTCAAGGTGAACGGGGTCATTTCACCGCTGGACAGAATTAAAATTTGAGGACGATTTTTCTCTTTTTCATTTTTAGCGGTTTTGTCGTTGGAAGGCAGCAATTTCAAACTTTCCCCATCCAATTCCAAACTCGCTTCCATCGATTCTGGAAAACTGCGCGGGTGCAAAGTATCATCGCGTTGACTGAAGCGTTTCCATTCGGGCGGTGACAAGGTGAAAAACTCATAGCCCGTGGGCTGAAAACGCACGCCATATTCTTTGGTTTGCAAAATCGCTTCTTCTCGCGCCAATTGCAACACGGCTTGCACCCGCCGCGCTTCTTGTGAGAGTACCCGCGCCTGTCCGCCATCGCCCAATTTCAAGCTGGCAAAGCTCAAAATAATCCCCATCAATAAGACAACGACTAAAACTTCAAGCAGGGTAAAGCCCAAATTTTTACGCATAAGCTGCATTGAAATATTAATGGTAAATTAAATTGGGCGGCGGCTTCAAAATGCCCTGCAATTCAAATTTCCCCGAAAACAGCGCGGCTAAGTCAATAATCGGTACAGCTAACTCATTATATTTAATGCAGGAAATCGAAAACGGCTGCCAATAACATTGCGATGCTGGCAATTCACAGGCATCTTCGTCGCTGACATAAATCGTGCTGGGGGTGGTGGCTAAGCGCAAACCCGCATATTGTAAAGGTTCTGTGGGGCTGAATTGATAAACCCCAATACCAACGACATCATGATGTGAATGAATGATTTTTTGTCCTGCCAACAAGCTGGGCATGTCGAGCACAGGCAAAATGCGGTCTTGCATCATCACCACTTCGCTACAATAATGGGGCGTGGTCGGCACATCAAATAACATCGGGGAAATAATCACTTGCGACATTTCGTGTAAGCCCACTGCCGCATATAATTCCGCGCCGAAATCAAGTAACCAAGCCCGCGTTGTTTTCTTTTCTTCCATAGATTCCCCAACCTCTGAATAGTTTTTTTGTTGAGCGTAATGAGGACTGGCAGTGCTTATAGCACTGCCAGTCCTTAAACTCCCAGATTTCACGACCTAACACATTATTGGCTATCAGCTTAACTTAATGGCTGTGCACAGGAGCATGGGAACGAGATACACGTGCTAAAAATATTCATAAATAAATAGGAGTTACGCAGTTGAATAGGTAACTGTTTGATTTTACTGGAAACATGATTGTGCGGCGCACAATAATAACTCATTGTAAATAAAAGAATTAATGTTTCAACTGCGTAACTCCTAAATAAAATAATATGCTAGGGCGTGTCATCAATTAAGCCTTAACAGGCAGTAGCCTGTATGCAAGGTAGTGAAATGCGGAATATTTGAATCTTAACTGCGCCCCACCCCCCTAAACACTGCCATTAAGTTAAGCGTGGAACAAGACTAGAAACTACGGAAACAAAGCCCGAACCCGCTCTAAATCTTCAGGGGTATCCACGCCAATACCCGCATCCACCACCGCTTCAGCCACGTAAATTTTGCCGCCATCGTGCAATACCCGCAACTGTTCCAAGGCCTCACCCAGCTCCAACGCACAGGGCGACAATTGCGTACAATGCTGTAAATAGGCAGCACGGTAGGCATACACCCCAATGTGTCGAAAATGATAATTTGGCACAAATAGCGCGGGGTCTTTGAGAAATTGATCCCGCAAAAATGGAATCGGGGCGCGGCTAAAATACAAGGCAAAACCTTGTTTATCGCGCACCACTTTCACCACGTTGGGATTAAACACGGCTTCAATCGTGATAATTGGCTCGCACAAAGTGGCAATTTGCGCCGCTGTGTATTTGTGCAATGCCATCGCCACTTGTTGAATCAGCACTGAGGGCAATAAAGGCTCATCACCCTGCACATTGACCACAATCAAATCATCAGGCACATCATGCTGGCGCAATACTTCTGCTACCCGATCCGTGCCTGAATTATGCGTTTTTGCAGTCATGCACACCTCTGCCCCAAACTTCAGGGCAGCGGCTTCGATGCGTTTATCATCGGTGGCAATAATCACCCGTTCCGCACCGCTGGCGAGTGCTGCTTGATGCACATGCGCCAACATCGGCTTGCCGCCAATTTCTAACAAAGCTTTGGCAGGCAAGCGAGTGGAGGCGTAGCGGGCAGGAATCACCACCCAATAACGCGGAATCATTTTAATTGCTCGTACAACAAGCTCAGCATTTTCTCAGCAGTTTTGCTGGTTTCAACCTTGCCTTGCTTGTCCAACACTACTAACTGGCTGTTTTGTCCTGCGGCTTGTAAACGCACTTGGAAATCTTGTTTCGCCACGCTGTTATCACTGCCAAACCAGCCCGAGAAGAAGCCTTTTTCTTGTCCTTTGTTGCCATCAGGATCAATATAACGCACAAAATAAACTGCCTTCGCCCGATCCCGATCTTCCACCGTGAAGCCCAAACGGTCTAAAGCCAAGCCCGTTTTACGCCATGCGGTTTCCAAAGGTTCACGCACCACGAGTTGAACCATATCTGCACTGTTGCGCACTAATTCGGCTTTCAATGCGGTTTTATCACCCGCATTGGCGATTAAAGTCCGTGCTTGTTTTTCTTCCACTCCGAGCGCGATCATGATGCGGTTTAACATTTCATTTTCGAGTTCGAGATTAGCAGGACGAGTTTGCCAACCCGTGTTATCGCCTTCCATGATTTCTTCAACCCCACGATGGGTTAAATAAAGTTCGCTCGTGCCTGCCACGCTGCCACGTTCCAAGCGAACACGGAAACGATCCCGTGTCGGAGCGGAATACAGCATGTCTAAAGCTTTGCCCAATAATTTACGCAGCCCATCTTGCGGC
>JBDKHS010000283.1:0-3690 GCA_039797505.1 Pseudomonadota bacterium
ATAACTATCCCATTCACCCTTGGTATCGCTGAGCAAAAATAAATTAGGCAACATTACGCAGTGCCATCCTGAGCTTGCCAAATTAATAAGCTAAATTTCTTATCGGTGAAATGTACATCACTTCCCATTAATGTACTCCCCGATAAATTATTAATCTGCTCAATCAAAGCTTTTTTTGCGGTACTTGTTTGCAAATCTCGATAAAGATAAGAGAGTGCACCCGTGAGTAAATCTGTGAGTTGTAGTAGCTCGGACTCATGTGAACGTATTTGTTGAATACGTTGTATATTTTCATGATTAACATCAGCCAAACTACCGCATAATTTATCATGTAAGCCCTGAACTAGTGCTTGGCTTTGTGTGTCTTTTATATCGAGATAAATTGCATACTGATGGTTTTTATCAAAAATGGGTTTTAATAAGTTAAAAAACATTTTGTAATAAAAATCATTATGATTTTGTGAGAACTTTTCATGTTTCAGTAAGGATTTATCAGGGATAACCATGCCTCCAAACTGTAATGTAGAGTTATTAAAAAATAGCTTAATAAGTTCAGCGTAAAAATCTAATTTTGCAGGTGAAACTTTACTCCATTTGATTTCAAATTGACGCGATAAACCATGTTGTGTTTTTAGTTGGCGAATTTGTTCCGAGAGCTGGTGAACTTTGTTACGCTCACAAACGATTGCGCCTAGGCTCATGACTTTCAGATGGTCATTTTCAAGGTGGCAGGATTCATCACAGTAAATATTGTAGATACTCATCACATTTGTCAGTTTAATGAAAAATTTTCAAATTATACGCTTTGAGACGATAGCTTGTGAAAGCACTTCAGTAGAAATACTTTCACAGGATGATAACTTTAATCTCAAAGTATGATTTTCTGCCCACAACAGAAATGCTGAATCATCGTGGTCAGCAGTTCTAAAGTGGGGTTAATGCGGTCAAGAGCAATATATTCATCAGGTTGATGCGCTTGGGCAATGTCGCCAGGGCCGAGCACAATGGTTTGCATTCCCAACGCATTTAAAAACGGGGCTTCAGTGCAAAATGCCACGGCTTCGGCGGTGTGCTGGGTTAATTTTTCAGCAACCCGTACAATTTCAGAAGTGGCGGGCGTTTCCACAGGCGGCACGCCATTAAACAGGGAAAATACTTCCACATTTAAACCTGTGTCTGCCAGCGTTTTTTGTACCCGTTGCTTTAATTCTGCATGTAAGTCACTGATTTTCATGCTGGGCAAAGGGCGAATATCCAAATGTAATTCACACTCGCCACAAATTCGATTCGGATTGTCGCCGCCGTGAATATGTCCTAAATTCAAAGTTGGGAACGGCACGGCAAACACGGGATTATGATTTTTCGCTTGTAATTCTGCCCGCCATTCTAACAGCGCGCCGACAACTTTGTGCATTCCTTCTAACGCGCTATTGCCTAAAGACGGATCACTCGAATGCCCTGACAAACCCCGAATTCGCACCGCTTCCATAATAATGCCTTTGTGCATATTCACGGGGCGTAAACCTGTGGGTTCACCAATGATGGCATAACGTGCTTTGGGTTTGCCTGCGGCTGCCAAGGCACGCGCGCCACTCATGCTACATTCTTCGTCCGCAGTGGCGAGTAAAATTAAGGGTTCTTGAAATTGTTCTGCGCGAAATTGGGCGGCGGCAGTCAGGGCGAAGGCAAAAAACGCTTTCATGTCAGACGTGCCCAAACCGTATAAACGATGGTCGGCTTCAGTGAGTTTGAATGGGTCATGTTGCCAACGTCCTGCATCATAAGGCACGGTGTCGGTGTGACCTGCAAACACTAAGCCGCCTGAGCCTGCGCCCAAAGTCGCAATTAAATTATATTTTCCCACCGTGTCGGGCACGGGCATGATTTCACAACGAAATCCGAGGGTTTCACACCATTGGGCGAGGCGTTCAATCACCGCTAAATTGCTCTGATCCCATTGCGGATTGACGCAACTGATTGAAGGGAGTGCAATCAGTTCATGGATTAAAGTAAACAAACTTGGCAGGCTTGACATTAAACGTTCTCTCTTTGAACTGGTTTTTTTAGGGTTTATGCTTCTTCCATATTCCCGCATGGGTGAGCATTGCGTCGCTCCAGCGGCGCGTTTGGGTACGAATCGCTGATAATAATACCTAACTAAACTGTTAGTAGTCTTGTTTTTATGAGAGGTAAAAATTATTTAGGTGAGTTTTTCTGATTTTTAAGTGATGATTTTCATCAGCAATTTTCATTGGGTTGTCCTATAAGTTGTGAAGAATTTTAATCTAGTAGATTATTGTTTACTAAATTTTAGCATAGAAAAAAGTCTACTTTGATAACGTACAAGTATGAAGAGGTGCTTATTCGCTATTATTAAGGTGGATATTGCATGAGTAAGAAAAGCAGTTTAGATTGGTATCAGCCAATCCAACAAAAAAGTGATGTGAAAGTTTGGATTGTGGGTGATTTGGATTGAGGAATAGCTAATAGGATGTGCTGAGGAACGAAGCGTATCCTATGGGCACTGCCAGTCTTCATCAGACTTAACTTTAGACCTGCTAGGTTTTAAAAGCCTAGCAGGTCTTTTTACAACAAGATTCAGAAATAACTATTCCTTAATATCTATTTCAGCAGAATCAGTTTCCCCTAAATTGTCTTTCCAAGACAATTTAATTTTGTCACCAATTTTGCCACCCTTAAATTGAAAAGCACAGTAAGGATTTTTAGAAATCCCAAAACTCCAAGCAGCGGTTAATAAAGGCTTGCCATTACTGATCACGCTCACATCTTCAATATATTGCGCAGGGATCAGTTTTCCCGTTTTCAAATCTTTACGAGAACCCGTTTCCATCGGATGATTAATCAGTGCCTTAACTTCCGTCAGCCCATCTTTCAACTTTGCTTGTAAACGAATGCTATTTGTTGCCATGTTGATGCTCCTAAATGTCTGATTAACCGCCACAGCCGCCAATAGTTACTTTCACTTCCTTGCGGGCAACATACAGTTTCCCTTCAGATTTTAGCACTGCCACCACATTCGAGGTTTCCCCCATTTTAATCCGGGTTGCGACAAAAGGCTGTACCGCATCGCTTTCAAACTTGAAATGTGCGATCAAAGGAATTGGATTTTTTTCGGAGATCAAAACAATCGATTCCACTTTAGGCAAGGTTGAATTGACTTTCACAGGAACAACTGCACCATTTTCTGCAATTTCAGGGACTTCAATCGTAATTGCACTGCTGACCAGAGTATCAGGACTGCCCAGCAATGCCATAATGGCATCTTCAACCGTTTTCGCTTCAAAAGCCGCTTTGGGCCAGTCGGCCATTGCAGAAAACGGTAATACAGCCGCTGCACCAGTCGCAAGCGTGCCCTTCAAAAAGCCTCTGCGGGATAAATTTGTCATGCTTAATCCTTCTCTATGCAATAAATTGTGCAAAGCAAAAAACTAATAGTAGGAGCTTATCTAACATGGGGCAAGCGTATTTAATCAATACGCAAAATCGTAGCGAAACTTTTCTTATCCCAAATTCAGGTTACTTACTACTGGATAATTCAGAATTCAACAGCACCGCCCCCGTGGTTACTAAACGCTCACCATTGTTGATGCCATCTTTCACAAAGCTAAATTCACGCCCTTGCATTTCTAAAATAATTTTCCGTTTTTCCAAAACTCCCGGTGAGGTTTC
>JBDKHS010000284.1:0-3756 GCA_039797505.1 Pseudomonadota bacterium
TTCCGCCGCTTTTTCCAGTTGCCCGACCAACCGCGTGAACGCCAAAGTCAAAGTTTAGGCTCAGGGGTGATTATCAATGCGCGAGAAGGGCTTGTCGTCACCAACAGCCACGTCATTGCCAAAGCCGATGAAATCAGCGTCACCTTGCGCGATGGGCGCAGTTTCAATGCCCAATTAATTGGTGCAGATGCCGACACCGATATTGCCGTAATTAAAATCAAAGCCGAGCGTTTGACTGCCTTGCCCTTGACGAACTCGGATAAATTGCGTGTCGGGGATTTTGTGGTGGCAATCGGCAATCCTTTTGGTTTGGGACAAACCGTGACTTCAGGCATTGTCAGTGCGTTGGGGCGCAGCGGCTTAGGGATTGAAGGCTATGAAGATTTTATTCAAACCGATGCCTCAATTAATCCCGGCAACTCGGGCGGCGCGTTGGTGAATTTGCGTGGCGAACTCGTGGGGATTAATACCGCGATTTTGTCCCCCAACGGCGGCAGTGGCAATGTCGGCATCGGTTTCGCAATTCCGATGAATATGGCAAATAAAATCGTGAATCAGCTCAATACCCACGGCAAAGTACAGCGCGGTTCACTCGGGATGCAATTACAAAATTTAAGCCCAGAATTGGCGCAGGCTTTTGGTTTACGTGACCAGCAAGGGGTTGTAGTTGCACGGATTGAACAAGACTCACCCGCAGAACAAGCGGGGCTACAATCGGGCGATATTATTCTCAGCATGGATCGCCAACCTGTCACCAGCGTTGCCAGCGCACGTAATCGGATTGGTTTGTTGGGCGTGGGTGACACGGTCGAAATGCAGATTTTACGCAAAGGTAAGCCTTTAACAATTCAAGCGGTTATCGGAAAAACCAGCACCCACGATGGCGCAAAAATCAGCAATTATTTGGAAGGTGTGAGTTTAATCGACAGCAGCGAAGGCATTGAAATTCAAAGTGTGGACAATAACAGTTTTGCCGCCACGGTTGGCATTCAGCCCAAAGATTATATTATTGGAGTGAATCAGCGGGCGGTGAAAAATATCGCGGAATTAACGAAACGAATGCAGCAGATCAGCACGCCGTTCATGTTACAATTGCGCCGCGAAAACGCCATCCTTTCCCTGTGGCTACAGTAGTTGCAAAACCGCTTTTTTTTGAAAATTGAATCCCTATTTTCTCATCAAAAAGCGAAAGTTTTGGGACGTGAACAGCGCGTAAAAATTTCTGTGAAATCACGTCCTTGACAACTACAGGGGTAAAATACTATTATGTTTCGTTTGATATAAATCCAGCGGTGAGCAAACATGAAAAGAACCTTTCAACCCAGTGTATTAGTTCGTAAACGTCGCCACGGTTTTCGTGCACGTATGAAGACCAAAGGTGGTCGCTTGGTATTAAGCGCACGTCGCGCCAAAGGAAGAGCGCGCTTAAGCGCATGATGTGGCATGTGTCTCTCTTGTCCGTTTAAGCAGTCTCAACGCCTGCGAAAAGCGGCTGACTTCCAACAGGTTTTTGCTAAACCCTCTAAATCTGTGGATCGCTACTTTACCGTATTAGCGCGTCCTAACGCCCAAATGCTTGCCCGTTTGGGTTTAGCGATTAGCAAAAAACGAGTGAAACTCTCGGTGATGCGAAATCGTATAAAACGTTTATCGCGGGAAAGTTTTCGCCTGCATCAGCATCGCTTAGCAGGTTTGGATTGCGTCGTATTGGCAAGAGAGGACGCACCCCTCACTGATAATGCGATCCTTCTCCACTCTTTAGCCCAGCATTGGACAAGAGTCATCAAACGATGCGGAAAATCCTCGTCTTAATCATTCAAGGCTACCGTTTGTTGCTTAGCCCCTTCCTCATTTCAAGTTGTCGTTTTTATCCCAGTTGTTCTGAATATGCACAACAGGCAATTATGGAACATGGAGTTCTGCGGGGTCTATGGCTAGCCATCAAACGTCTTGGTCGTTGTCACCCATGGCACGCAGGGGGTATCGACCCTGTACCAGCGCGTAAGGAAAAACAATAAGTATGGATAATATCAGACTCGTTCTGGGTGTTACCCTCGTGTTTATTTTGCTGTCGATTTATCAGGCATGGCAGACAGACTATGCGCCAAGACCTGTGGCTGAAGTTGCTTCATCAAGCCCAGGCGGTGTGAATCCTGCACATTCCGCAGACACTCCGATTGTTAAAACCACCGAATTTCCCAATGCGGTGAAGGCAGAAGCGAATAATATTCCCGATGTGCCTACGACTCAGCGTTTATTGAGTACGCAAGGGCGTGTCGTGGTTGAAACCGACGTATTAAAATTAGAAATCGACAAAGTCGGCGGGGATATTCGTCGGGTTTATTTACGGAATTATCTCAATCATCCCCAAGATCGCAATGATTTTGTGCGCTTGATGGATGATGAGTTACCGAATGTTTTCGTGGCTCAATCTGGTTTGTTGCCCGCTGATACCGCCCCAAGTCATCAGGCAGTTTATAGCGTCGAACACAATAGTTATAAATTAGCGGACGGCTCTAAACAACTCGAAGTGAAATTGAGCTGGCAAAATCCGCAAGGCGTAAAAGTTCATAAAATTTATAAATTTGAACGCGGCAGTTACCTGATCGAATTACAACATCAGCTTGAAAATGGCAGTGCTGCTACTTGGGAAGGCAGTTTTTATACCCAATTGCAACGCACTCAAATTGCTGAAGCGGGACAATCGCGTTTTGTGTACACCTACATGGGTGGCGCAATTTCTAGCCCCGCACAACGTTTTGAAAAAATCACCTTTGACCAAATTCAAGATGCTAGCTTTGAAAAGGAAAATCGCGCTGCATGGGCGGGGGGTTGGGCAGGAATGTCGCAACACTATTTCTTAGCGGCATGGATTCCTGAACAAGCGGATGTTTACAAGTACTACACCAAGATGTTGCCCGACGGTCAGCGTTACGTTTTGGGGATGTATGGTAATGCTCAAAAAGTTGCCGCAGGACAAAAACATAGCTTTTCAACCAAGTTGTATGTCGGGCCTAAATTACAAGATTCTTTAGGCACTTTGGCGCGTGGTTTAGATTTAACCGTGGATTATGGTTGGTTCTGGTTTATTGCACAGCCTTTATTCTGGCTGGTTCAACAAATCTTTAATATTGTTGGGAACTGGGGCTGGGCGATTATTCTGCTCACGGTGATGATTAAAGGTGCGTTCTTCCATTTATCTGCTGCCAGCTATAAATCGATGGCAAACATGCGTCGCTTACAACCCCGTTTAGTGGCGTTGAAAGAGAAGTATGGCGATGATCGAATGCAGCTCAATCAAGCGATGATGGACATGTACAAGAAGGAAAAGATCAACCCACTGGGTGGATGTTTACCGATTTTAGTGCAAATTCCTGTGTTTATTGCTTTGTATTGGGTGCTTTTGGAAAGTGTGGAAATGCGTCAAGCCAGCTTCATTTTCTGGTTAAATGACTTGTCTTCACCCGATCCCTACTTCGTGCTGCCTTTGATTATGGGCGCAACCATGTTATTGCAACATCATTTAAATCCTGCGCCTATTGACCCTGTGCAACAAAAAGTGATGATGATGTTACCGTTAATTTTCACCGTGTTCTTCGCGTTCTTCCCCTCAGGTTTGGTGTTGTACTGGGTGGTGAATAACAGTTTATCCATTGCGCAACAATGGGTGATTACTAAGAAGATTGTGAAAGACTTTTAGTTTTTTGCAGTGAATTCAATGAAAAAGAGGACTAGCGATAGTCCTCTTTTTTTATG
>JBDKHS010000285.1:0-3104 GCA_039797505.1 Pseudomonadota bacterium
ACGCCGCGTTATTTGACCCTCAATGTGTTTGTTGAAGAAGGTTTTGAAATTGTTCAATTAGAACGCATTATCGCAAGTCTTGCGGAAACTGCCAAAGCTTTGCAAGTTTCGGTGGTGGCGGGTGACACCAAAGTGTTGCGGCGTGGCGAAGGCGGTGGCTTATATTTGGCGACCACGGGCGTGGGGGTGCATACGGCAACTGCAAAATTAGGGATTAAACAAATTCAAGCGGGCGATGTATTGCTGGTCAGCGGTTCAATTGGCGATCATGGCATTGCGGTGATGTTGGCGCGGGAACAGTTTGGATTGCGTGGTGAATTGGCTTCGGATGCTGCCAGCGTGTTGCCGTTGACGCGGGCCATTTGGGATTTTGCGGGCTTGCGTTTTATGCGTGACCCAACGCGCGGCGGGCTGGCAACGGTTGCCAATGAAATCAGCCAAGCCACACAATTATCTGTACATTTGCAGCAAGCTTACATTCCTGTGCGTGAACCTGTGCAAGCAGTGTGTGAAATTTTGGGTTATGACCCGTATTATTTAGCCTGTGAAGGGCGCGTGGTGGCGGTGGTTGCGCCCGAACAAGCGGAGCAGGTTTTGAAGGTGTGGCGAAGTTTGCCTGAAGGACAGGATGCGGCAATTATTGGGACGTTAAAACAAGGAAAAGCGCGGGTGATTTTGCACACGCCGCTGGGTGGTGAACGTTTGTTAGATGAATTGGAAGATGATCCCTTGCCTAGAATTTGTTGATATTTTCAAGAAAACGGATGACTTGTTTTACATTCTTAGACTAAGATTGCATTTAGCAATGTATATTTATGATTTACCACAGGATAGTTTGTTATGTCTAACAAAAAATTCGATGCCTTTGTCAACGAACAAATCTCACAAAAGCAACAAGCAGAACAGAAGATTAATTGGGAAAAAAGACGTGAAGAATGGCTATCTCATGTTCAAATTTTTTTTAATCAAGTTCAGGAATTTCTTCATGATTATGTCTCGAAAGGACAAATTGAAATTGTCTTCAATACGATAAAAATTAATGAAGAATATCTCGGAGAATATGAGGTACAAAAAGCGAGCATTTTTATTGGAAAAAATCAAATTGTGCTTGAGCCTGTCGGTACGCTAATTATCGCGGCTTGGGGCAGAATTGACATGAAAGGGGCTTATGGCACAGTTAAGTTTATATTGATTGATAAGGATATTTCCTCTTGGCAACAAATGACACAAGACAATCAATTTACAACACAGCGTTCCCAACAATATCCTGAATTAGTTTGGAAAATAAGCACGCCGCCACCGATTAAATACCAAGCTTTAACGCAGGAGTCCTTTTTAGAGTGCTTAATGGCAGTTACGAATGGCTGAGCGTGTTAAGGCATCGCTTTCAGGAAAACATCTGCAACTGGCACGGATTATTGAACATCACACAGATGTAGAAGCCGCACTACGCCATTATTTTAGCCCTGAGTCAGCACAATATCTGATACGATTTGCAACCTATTCCCCGCGTGAACTAAAAAATGAATTAGAGTTACGGCTTGCTGAAAATGAGAAATCAACCACATTAATGATTCTTTCCTCACTAGAAGCTGCGTTTAGAGTGGATTATTTGCAACGTTGCAAGCAGAAAAAGAAAGATGATTTATCCCGAGCCTTACGGAAAATCCATCAGCAGAAACAAGATCACGCCAAGCTCGATGATATTTTTGAAGCATGGAAGGAATCCCATGCGGCGTTAAAAACGCTTATTGGAGATGTGAAAGGGGCTTTTAACTATCGGCATTGGTTGGCGCATGGACGCTATTGGACAGCCAAATTTCAAAAATACGACTACGATATAGTCTATTCTCTCGCCCAAGCGGTTTATGATAACTTTCCGTTTGAAAATGTTTAGCGATAGATGCAATATGACATAACCTGAGTTCAGAATAAGAAATAGCAGAAAGTCTAGTCAATTCAGTTTGTTAAAAAATTGCAGAGATTGTCAGAATCTGGATTCACAGGATTAAAGGATTTTCAGAATTAAAAAACCGTTCTCAACATTATGCGTTCATCCTGATTAATTCGGATAATTTCGTAAATCCTGATTCAGAGCGTCTGTATCCCAAACTCAGATTAAATGGCAGCGCGGGCTTGTGTGAGTTCAGAAGCACTGAATAAAAAAAGCGGCTTAGCCTGTAGGAACTCCAAAATAACCAACTGATTTACCAAGAAAATAATCACAAGCTAAAAGCCCCGATATTTTTGCCCCGTTTGGCTGACAAACTATAGATTTTATTAAGATGCAATGGTACGCTTAAGACTGTAGATGAGTCTCACTCTCAACTAAATTCTTATTTAGGAGCTATTCATGAACAGCACCAGTCTTGCACAATTAAAACCCGGTCAAATTGGTATCATTACAAATTTAGATATAGAAGAAGGTTTATATCGTCGCCTACTGGCAACAGGGCTGCGGATTGGTAAACCCATTGAAATGTTACGCAGCATATTTTCACACGGACCTTTGCACGTCCGCATCGGCATGACCGAAATCATGCTGCGTCGTACAGAAGCTCAAAATATTAAGGTGACAATTACTTCATGAAACGTGTCGCGCTCTTAGGAATGCCCAATACTGGCAAATCAACCTTTTTCAACCGCATCACGGGTGCAAGTGCCCGCGTCGGGAATTGGCCAGGAATGACAGTGGAATTGATGACAGCGAAATTGCTGATCGGCTCTTCTATGGTTGAATTTATCGATTTGCCAGGGATTTATGATTTACCGGGGCTTTCCGAAGACGAAAAAGTTGTTGAACGTTTTTTAGAAACTATGCCCTTGGATTTGTTAATCGTTGTGGTCAACACCACCCAGATTGAACGCCAATTGGGCTTGTTGCTGCAATTACGCCAGTTGCAATTACCGACGTTAGTCGTGCTCAATATGGCAGACGAAGCCCAACAATTTGGGGTCAAAGTCGATATTGAACGCCTGTCTAAAAGTTTGGGCATGTCGATGGTTTCCATCAGTGCCAAATATGGACAGGGCTATCCTGCTTTTTATCAAGAAATTCAAAAATTATTAGCCGACTCGACTGCGAGCACGGTGCAAGATTTACC
>JBDKHS010000286.1:0-2710 GCA_039797505.1 Pseudomonadota bacterium
AGAGCAGGGTTTGCACCAAAATCATTCCTAATTGTTCCCACGTGCCCGTGTGATACACCAACCATTCCGACAAGGTGAATCGATCCAGCGATGGTAACAACATAACCAATGTGTTGCTCAACGCATGCAACAAGCCATCAGACCAGGTGGGCGCATTATGCAAAGGGCTATAACTCATCGCTTGTACCGCGCCCATGCTGCGTGCCAACAAATAAAATCCTGCCACGGCACTGAAGGCAGGCACAGCTTGTTGAAAACTTAAGACACACAGCAGACTAAAACTGATGATCAACAGCAATTCACAATACAGTGCTGTTCCCCAGAGCAGGGTTTGCCAGTGGGTTTCATAAGTTAATAACACCAAAGTTAAAATAACCGCCAACAGCAAGGCGACTGTGGCATATCCCAATAATTTTCCAAATAAATAATGGCTGCGTGCCAATGGAAAGGCGAGCCACAGATGTAAATTGCGATCTGCAAATTCGCTCACCATGCTGCTGATCACAAATAAACTCATTGCATAAATCGCAGACAGGCGTAAAAAGGCGGCTAAAATACTGCTTTGTACGGCTTGGCTTTCGGTCAAACTGACTTGAGCAAGAAATAAGGCGATGCCCATTCCTATCCCGACCACAATCATCATGACCCCAAAAAAGCGGGTTCGGAACGCTTCAAGCAATACATAGCGGGCAAGGGTAAGCATCTGAGTCATTACAAAATAACCATTCATAAATGATAAATACGGGATAACTAATTGAGTATGAACCTAAAAGAAACGCCGTTTACGATTCCTCCCAAGCATGAACACCGACTTTTAGCTTTGATGTTATTAAGTTTGCAAGCGGTGCTGTGGTGGGGGGCATTGCCTGATATTGTGCAACGCGGAATTTTTCTTGTCCACCTAGGGCTGTTTATCCTGTGGCAGCCGCTGTGGGGACAACGCAACCCAATGGGGCGCAAGAATATGCTGCTGCTCAGTGCCGCCTTGTTGTTATGCGTGGTGTTTATGAACCATTGGCTGCTGACGGTGTGGCAAATTATTTTAATTGGTTTGATGGGGGGACGTGATTTAGCCGAACCACGCGACCGCATTGTGAATATGGCAAGTATTATTGTGCTGTGCGTCAATTTATTTACCGTCAGCATTCATGAACTATTTCTTAGTCATGATATGAATTTAATGCTGTGGCAAAATCTGGACTTGAATGTAGTGCAATATACCTTGATGGCAATTCCCCTGAGTTTTCTATTTATCAGCACAGAAAATAGTCGCGAACATCGTCATTACATCGATTTTTTTCATGGGCTGACTTTGTCGCTGTTGATTGTGATTATTGGCTTGGGCAGTTTGGTGATTATGTATCATGGTTATTTGCTTTACCCCGTTGCGCTGCTGCAAATGACTTTAGCCACCGCCGCGTTTATTTTATCGTTGAGCTGGTTGTGGATGCTGTTCGCCAACGAAGCCAGCGTGTCACAAGTGTGGTCGCGGCATTTATTGAATATTGGCAGCTCATTTGAATTATGGCTGGATAATATTGGGCAGCGCGGGCATTTCAAAATCTTAGGGCCGAAAGAGTTTTTATATTCAGGTTTTCAACAATTTGCCACTTTGCCTTGGGTTTCGGGAATTGCGTGGAATTCTTTATATGGCGAGGGCATGTTAGGCAATCGTGAAAAACAAAGCGTCACCGTCACCCAAGAATCGATTGAAGTCACCGTGTATTCGCGGCATCGCATCAGTGGCAGCCATTACATGCACATTAAATTGCTGGTGCAGATTTTGGAACATTTTCACCAATCCAAACGCCGTGAAGAAGCTTTTACGCAACAAGCGCATTTGCAAGCCATTCACGAAACGGGCGCGAAATTAACTCATGATATTAAAAATTTATTGCAATCTTTATACGCGCTGACTTCGACCGTGGAAACTTGCCCGCCCGAACGTTTTGGCGACACTCAGCCGATTATGCGGGTGCAACTTTCGGATTTAACCAAGCGTTTAAAACGCACCTTGGACAAATTGAAAAAACCCGGCAACACTACTTATTCCAAAATTCCTGTAATGCTGTGGTGGGGCAATTTGCAAGGGCGTTACAGTCGGCGCAAGGTGGAATTTTTCTGTCAAATGCAAGATGACAATGCCTTGTTGCCTGAAGAATTGTTCGACAATGTGATTGAGAATTTACTAGAAAACGCGCTGGTGAAACGGCAACGTGAACCTGAATTGGCAATTGAAGTGTCTTTGGAAGTGGATGCGCGTCATATCAAAATCAGTGTGTTTGATGATGGCACACCAATGCCTGGTGAAATTGCAGAAAAACTGATGTTACAGCCTGTGTCTTCGCGTGATGGTTTCGGGATTGGTTTATATCAAATTGCCAAACAACTGGAAAATACGGGCTATGATTTGAAGCTGGTTTCAAATGTGGCGGGGCAGGTGTGTTTTGAATTGAGCAGTGTGGAGTAAAGAAGCTTGAAAGAAGCACCCAACCCCCTAAAGGGGGCTAAAGACAAAATATTTGTTTAGTGTTAGAAGTTACGCAGTTGAATTAATAAGCTCCTTAATTCAAAAAGCTTTATCAGGTGTAGGGTGGAATAGGCGCAAGCCGTATTCCACCCCAGTAGGAGTTATGGATTCAACTGCGTAACTCCTATATTTACGACTATTTTTTAACTTATTTTTATAACGAGTCTTTTATAAAAATAG
>JBDKHS010000287.1:0-4715 GCA_039797505.1 Pseudomonadota bacterium
GTCTAGCCCCTCAGACAAAGTGTTTGTATAAGAAAGAGTTAGAGCAATATGTGTTTTAACCCATTATTTAACATAGTGATTTAACTCTTTGATTTAGCCCTCCCCTAAAGGGGACTTTAAGGACAAAATCTTTTAGGTTTAACCCCCTTCAGGGGATTGGGGGCGCAGTTTCATATTTATCCGCACTACACGCCGCCGAAACAGACCCATTCGTTTAATTGATGACACGCCGCTCAGGCATTAAAGCTTCGCGTAAACGTTGTTTAAACGCCTTCATTACGGGTTTAGGAATCACCGCTTCTGCATGAACGCGCTGTTGATGAACCGCTTGCAAAATCTCCGCAGTCATTTGTTGTCTGGCCGTGGCAATCAATTGATGCAACTCCACATCTAATAACTCACCAGGTTGCTGTTTAATCACATCATAAATAGCAATTAATGCGTTTTGCTCTTCAACGCCCATTTTGCATTTACTGTCTAAAATTTTCAGCATAATTGCAGTCACACAATCCAAATGCACAGCTTCAAAACTGGCGGTTTGTGCCCAAAGCGCGGCGGGATGAATGCTTGTCATATCATGTCCTGATGTTAAAAAAGCTCTTGTTATAATAAGCTTAAAATTCATATTTTCAACGTCTGAACACGCTACTTCCATAACAAAGACTCAGAACGTCATCAATGCGATGGCAGGTTATATCCATATTTTTCGATGATATTGCGGACAGGGGGTGTTTTTACAAATTTCAAAAACTCCGCTGCGACCGTGTTAGATTCTGCGGGCTTAAGTAGAGTCACATGTTGCTCAATCGATTGGGAATATTTTTTGGGCACAATCCACAGCGAGCCTTCAATCTTTTTGTGCGGATTGAGCATAGACAATGCCACAAAGCCCAAATCGACCTCGCCCAATTTAATTTTTTGCAAGGCTTCTGACAGGTCAACGGTGTAAACAATTTTAGGCTGCAATTTGTCCCACAATTCCAAGTGAATCAACGCTTCTTGAGCTGCCCAGCCATAAATATTATTTTTCGGTTCAGGAATCGCAAGCTTGTTAAAAGTCCCCGATTTTAATACATCGCCACGTGCATCCACCAAATTAGGCTTAGGACTCCACAAAACGAGTTTTCCGATAGCATAGGGAAAATGTGCCCCTTTCACGGCGAAACCTTCCTGTTCCAATTTATGCGCTATTTTGAAATTTCCCAAAAAGGCAATATCCAAATCATTGTTACTGGTGATTTGAGTGTACAGTTTACTGCTGGACATGCGGGTAATGTCTAACTTGTGACCTTGCGTTTTTTCAAATAAATGGCTGATTTCATCCAGCGCGGCAGCAAAGCTTACGATACTTCCGACGCGCAAATTTTCAGCAGCGACAGGGAGTATTATCAAAAAATTGAGGCAAGCAAAAAACACAACACGAAACATGCTGGATTCTCCTTGATAAATCGAATTAGCGTTTGTATAAACCCATGTACTTCAAAAGTGTTCTTAATTCCAAATACCCTAAATATAAAAATAAGCTGTGAGAATATATATTACATAATCAATAGGTTATTTTTACTTAGGTTAAGAACAGAGACTTTAAACTTTGATAAGATACTGCATCATCTTAAAAGATAACTCACTTTGCGCCGTTTTGCATTAATTAAGTCAATTTAACCTATGAAAATTATGCGCATTTCACCAAAGATAACAGATATTTTAGAAGAATATTCTAAATATTATTTTTAAACTTAAGGGGATAATGATTTTTCTTGATAAAATCATCGGGTATATGAAAAATACCAATACTGAAATTATCTTAATGCCGCTTATGCGCTATGGGCTGTCAAAATATCCGTTAATACAGCCAGCAGTGCAGGGTTTAATAGTATTCAGTCTCAGCATGATTGATTAAAATGAGCATGGTCACTATTTGACCTAGAGAGGAAATCATGTCCAGTAAAGTCATTATTATTGGTTGGCGAGAGTGGTTAAGCCTGCCTGAACTCGGGATTCCTCCCATTCGTGCAAAAATCGACACGGGCGCACGCACTTCTGCAATTCACGCATTCAAAATTGAACCCTTTGATAAAAATGGCGAAGCTTGGGTACGTTTTTATTTACACCCTTATAAAAAACGCCATGAATATGTAGTGATGTGTGAAGCTGCCATCATAGAACAACGCAGTATTACCGATTCTGGCGGACACCGTGAACAACGCTATGTCATCGCCACCCGAGTGAATATGGGTGAACATCTCCTGAAAATCGAATTAAGTTTGACCAATCGCGCCAACATGCGTTATCTAATGTTATTAGGAAGAACGGCGTTACGAGAGGCACATTTGGCTGTGGATTCAGCACATTCTTATCTCTTAGGCAAGCCGCTAAGTGAACGACGGCGCGGTGATTAAACTCGTATTGTATGAAACTAATCGATAGCCTTGGCTTCTAAATGTTAAAAAAAGCCCCTGTGATTCACTTTTTTGCGCGTTAATTGCATAAAATTGCCGCATCTCATTTTATTTAAGTGCCACAAAGTTTATAAAACCAGTACAGTGTTCATAGTCGTCACCGCAGCCATGGTAACTATAAAATTTAAGTGGCGATTACTAAGCTTTTAAAGTGTATACGTTATACTGTAATTAGCAGTTTTCACTCATTTTCACATAAATAGCCCAGGTCTTGGAATTAGCGCGTATGTTTAAAAATCTCAAACTGAAGAGTAAATTATTAGTTTCTTTTTTCATCATTACCTGCATTTCCAGTATGGCGACGACAGTGTTTTCAATTTTTTTCTTCTCTGCAAAAATTGAAACAGAAGCCGTCAGCAATATGAAAAAGAATATTCAGGTTGCAGAGCTTATTTACCAAAATAAAATCAATGAATTAAGCAGCTCTGTCAACACGATGGCAGGGGGGGCGGCTCTACAATTATTGGTTTCATTCAATCTCAAAAATAAAATCGAACAATTTTTAAACAGCAGTTTGCAACATGAACCTACGCATCATGTCGTTGTTTTAGATGCACATAAACGTGTTTTAGGGGAAGCCACCACAGGTATTTTTTCCCTGCTAAAAGGCAAAGAAAACTTTGCCAACAACGCCTTAGTGCACCAAGCCCTTGTCCAAAATGCCAGCGTTGCCAGCACCGAACAAATCACGACGGAATCTAATCATCACCTGTTGGCGATCACCGCCGCCAGCCCGATTTTCAAAAGCAAAGCAATTAAAAGTGTGCATAACACTGAAAGCTCTGATCATGAAAATGTTTCTCCCGAAGTCGTGGGGGTGGTGCTCACCCGTTATATTTTAAATACCGATGTTGAGCTGACTGAAAGCATTCATCGTCTCTTAGGGGTACAAACCCTGATTTATCAGGATGGGAAGCCGATTACTTTGCAGGGTAATAGCGACGCGCCTGCAATCAAACCCGCTTCTTATGAAATCCTAATGCGCACCGCCTCACAATTGGAAGAAGTGAATATCCATGTCGGCGGACAATTGGCGCATTACAAAACTTTGTACGACATCGATAAAAAAGCGGTGGGGGTGCTTGGGGTAAGCATACCAGCGGATAAATATGTGGATACGACCGATCAAGCCGTGCTCAATTTATTGGGAATCATGTTGGTGTGTATTGTGGTGGCATCGGTGTTGGGATATTTACTGGCGCAAAGTATTTTAGTGCCGATTGATAAACTGCTCGATGGCGTGCGCCGCGTTACTTCGGGGGATTTGTCTTATGAAATCATCATGGATTTGAAAGATGAACTCGGTATGTTGGCGCGTTCTTTCAATAGCATGGCGAAACAGTTGCAGGAATTATTCAACACCCTAGAACAACGTGTACAAAATGCCACCCACAACCTGCAAAATACCCTCGCCCACATGACTGCGATTATTGACAATATGGCAGATGGGCTACTGGTTAGCGACACGCACGGCAAAATTATCCGCTTTAATCCCGCACTGTTAGCGATGTTTCCTGAGCATCGCGACTCTTTGAGTAAAACTGAAAGTGATATTTTCAGCCCCGCTTTGAGTGAATTAGAAGCCCAAGTAAAAAATAGCATTGGGACGATTTACGACGCAGAACTGCAACTTTCCGATGGCAAAGTTGGCAAGGCAGTAGCAACGGCGATTATTTTGAAAGACTCGATTTCTCGAGAAGATAGCCAGTATGTTGGCTCGCGTTGCATTGGTACGGTGATTCTGATTCGCGACATCACCCGCGAAAAAGAAATTGACCAAATGCTTAAAAACACGGTGGACACCTTAACCCGCGTTGGGATTGCTTTGTCTTCTGAAAACAATGTTGAAAAATTATTGGATTTATTTGTGTCCGAGGCAAGAAGTGTGAGCCATTCCGATGGGGCAAGCTTATACATTGTGAAGGGCGACTCACTCAGATTTGAAATTGTACAGAATAAGAGTCTGAACTTATTTTTAGGGGGAAATTATCCCTTCCGAGAACAAATACCTGATATTCCGTTAAATAGTTTCAAATTAGCCGCACGTTGCGCAACGACTAAGCAATTGTTATTAAATAAAACGGAGCGTACTGTGGAATATCGCCCCAACTGTTTATTTAATAATTATCTGGTTCATGAAACTTTAGCAATTCCGATGCTGGATCGCTCCAAGAATTTGCTGGGCGTGTTGCAACTCATCAATCCGCTCGATCCGAAAACTTCGGAATATTCGACCTTCAATAATTACCAAATTGA
>JBDKHS010000288.1:0-4236 GCA_039797505.1 Pseudomonadota bacterium
AAACTCGGATAATCATCAAACTCGCCAAAACCGCCCGCCCGTTGTAAAGTCTTTGTACGGTACACTGCAAAATTACCACAATAATTGGCAGATTTTAACCAATCAGGCGACCAGTCCGGCTTAAACGCAGGCGCACTGTGCTCTCCCGCATGATTAATTACATCCTCGTCACTATAAATCATGTCCGCTTGTTGAATTTCGAGTAATTCTGCCACAGCCAGCAAGGCATCAATCCCGAGCATATCTTCCACAGGCAGCAACAGCACATAGTCTGTCACCACTGCGGCTAACATTTTTTGATATAAATGTGCGGGCGGAACTGGACGAAACTGCGGATATAAATGCACTTGTGTGGGGAAGCGTCGTGCAAATGCCTGACTGCATTCACGCTGTGCTTCATCGTGCACCAAATGAATTTCCCAATCGGGATAAATTTGTTGAGCAAGGCTTTCTAAACAACAGCTTAAATAATCCGTGCGCTTATCCAAAGCCAGCAACAACACGCTGAATTGTGGAGTATTGCGCAAAGTATCTAGCCGCTGCTGCAAACTTGCTGCTTCAGGTTCACGGTATTGATAATGCGCTAATTGCGTTTCTAAAGTTTTTTCTTGAAAAGTCAGCCACAAAAACAAGGTATTACTGGCATTGTCGCTGTCTGGAGACACTAAACGACAGTCGTATACACCAGCCGACAAGGCAGAATCCAGCGTAAATTTTGCCCACGCATTGTCCTGTAAGTTTTCTCCCGCCACGCTAGCACGGGCGACAAGGCTTTCATTTTGATAGATTTCTAAAACTAATTGACAATGATTACTGCGATTGCCCGTGCCCACTTGTACGCCAAACTCACGCAGGGGCAAACAGCCTGTATTCAGGTGTAAACGCCAACTGAAAACTCTGCCACGCAGGGCAGGAATTGGGGCTTGCGCGCCTTGGAAAGTAGGGAAATCATGCTGTAACGCGTACACGGGAATTAACCCAAAATCGTCTAAATAAACCCGTTGATGATGTTGTGCACACTGATTTAACAGACGATTTAAACGGTGCTGCGCATCTCGTAGATAAATCTGGATCACATCTGCCAACTTGCGTTGGGCAAGTGGATTGAGGAAAGTTTGGGAAAATGCCCTTAAGCTCATGCCGTCCGTTTAATCCTTGAGTTGAAATAATTGCCGTGCTGCCAACACCACCTCGGCACGCCCGTCATAACCTGCTTGACGCAATTGGGCGCAAGGGGTGTGCATCAATGAGTTGGTCAGCGTATGTGCTAAATAATCAATCACTTCATACGCGGGTTTGCCGCTGTCGAGCATTCGTTTGGCTTTGTTGGCTAAAGAATTTCGCGTTTCTTGAGAGTGATCACGTAGTGCACAAATCGTGCTAACTGCATCTAAGGAATTCATCCAACCCATAAAATGGGACACTTCGGTGTCGATAATTTCTTCCGCTTTTAAAGCTGCTTGTTCGCGAGAGCGGAGATTTTCCTGAATTACTTGGTTTAAATCGTCCACGCTGTACAAATATACATCTTCTAATTCAGCAACTTCGGCTTCAATATCGCGCGGCACGGCAATATCGACCATAAAAATTGGGCGATGTTTACGCGCCTTTACCGCTTGTTCAACCATGGCTTTGGTTAAAATCGGGACAGGGCTGGCAGTGGAGGTAATCACCACATCGGCTTCTTCTAAATGCTTGGGAATTTCTTCTAAAGTAATCGCATAGCCTGCAAATTCTTTGGCAACCAAACGCGCCCGTTCTACGGTACGGTTTGCCACAATCATGCGCCCTAAACCTTTTTCGTGCAGGTGGCGGGCCGCGAGTTCAATCGTTTCCCCCGCGCCAATTAACAGGGCAGTATTGCCTTGTAAATCACCAAAAATTTGTTGAGCCAAACGCACGGCGGCAAAGGCGACTGACACAGGGCTTGAGCCGATGGCGGTATCGGTGCGCACTTGTTTTGCCACGGAGAAGCTGTATTCAAATAATTTGCCGAGCAATTTGCCAATCGTGCCCGCCGTGCGTGCGGTGCTGTAGGCAGTTTTAATTTGTCCGAGAATTTGCGGCTCGCCCAAAATCATGGAATCTAAACCGCAGGCGACGCGTAATAAATGGCGCACCGCTTCATGATCGGTGTGCGTATAAAGATAGTGCTGAATTTTCTCGCGGGTCAGGGCGTGGTAATGCGCTAACCAATCGTAGAGGGCAACCACGTTGTCTTGTTCTACGCTGCAATAAATTTCGGTACGGTTACAGGTGGACACAATCACCGCTTCTTTTGCGAGTTCACACTGGGTTAAGGCATTCAGTGCGTTGGAAAGGGTGTCCGTGGCAAAAGAAATCTTCTCGCGGATTTCAACGGGGGCGGTGGTGTGGTTCAAACCAAGAGCGATTAATTGCATAACAGATCACGACGGCGTTTTGAGGTAACGATGGATAATCAAGTCATTATAACCAGTCATGCAGCGTTTGCACATGATTCTTGATGGAGTTGGTGGGGTTACTCAAGTATACACATGCAGGACTGGCAGTCCTTGAAGGAGTGCCAGTCCTAAAAACCTAGCAGGTCTTAGAGATGAGCATGATTATAAGGGAATATTTTGTAAAGCTTGATAAGCACTGCCCAGCCACACTTTTGCACGTTGCCGTTCTAATAAACCCAAATTAGCCCCTTCTTTGCTGTTAATTGCAGCCCAAAAACTGGCATTAGCATTGTCGATTTTTTGCATCGTGGGATTATGCAAGCGGCGTAATTCAATAAGATGGGCACTGAATGCCAGTGCTCGTTGTTTGGCGGCAGCAGCGTGGAACATGTCAAAACGCTCGCCACAACCATGATTTAACACAATCACATAATTGACCTTGTCTTGAAACTTCTCGAGCAATTCACTCAGTAACATGACGGAGTCTTTGCTGGCATCCATCACATGCCAAAACGTCAGCTTTAAGCCGATGTCTGCTTGCCCTTCTACTAAACCACTGTCATCAATCCAACGAGATAAGGGACGCATCGCTTGGGCTGCAAGGTCAATAATCACGCGAGTTTCTTCAACTTCGCTTACATTTTCAATCACTTCATCCAAGCTTTCGTAATCATCAACCACAATCTTTGAAGCATAGCCTGAATAGAATCGTGCAAACGAGGCATGTGAACGGTCGCTATCGTGTGCCACAAAGGGAATATTATGGTCGATGTAATACTGCGCGAGGAGGCGCGACACGACTGATTTACCAACACCACCTTTTTCACCGCCAATAAAATGGATATTCTTCATAAGATTCACCGTGTTATGTAAACTGATAGGGCGCGTGACGCGCAGGATTGGGGACTTGCTTTAACACAGCTTACAAGCCTGCCGTGTATCATAATATCGGAATGTGCATTATTTTATGAAATTACATGGGAATTCACATTGAATTTGATGCGCACTATTTTCCATAAAAATTCAAGTTAATTAACATAATATTCACTCAATTAAACAGTTTTATTTGTGTGAATTAAGGTACTTGTGTGAGTTGTGGTTCAAACTATTCTAGGGCGTGTCATCAATTAAGCCTTAACAGGCAGTAGCCTGTATGCAAGGTAGTGGAATGCGGAAGATTTGAATCTTAACGGAAGCCCCCAACCCCCTAAAGGGGGCTAAACCTAAAAAATTTTGTTTTTAAAGTCCCCTTTAGGGGATTCTTTAGCGGTTAATGCCTATTTGATGACACGCCCTACCGTTTCTTAGCCTTTTTCTTCAAAGCCTTCACTTTACGCAAATACGCTTGTTCGTCAGGCGCGGAATTATTGCGTTGCGCCAACCACAAACTTTCTGCCAAACAATCAATAATTTGATGTTCCAATTGATGCGGATCAGGATATAAAGGACGCAATTCAGTATATAAACTGCAAATCCCTTGCGGGCGATTAGTGCTTAATTGCTCATACAAAGCAATATGCAAACCTAAATGTAAAAAAGGATTGGTTTCACCCATTTCGGGCAAATAATCCTTATTAATAAAGGTTTCTTGCAACTGAGAATGATATTCAGGATGCGCTAAAATCACATCTAAAATAATTTCTTCTAAAGGTTCAAGGGCTTGTTTAAGTTGATGCTTTTGCCAAACGGTTAAAAAGTATTGGCGCATTTTGTCGCGATTGGGTTCAAAAACGGGCATAGTATTGAAATTCGTGGGGAGAAGAGGGCGGGGAATCTTGCCCACATTTCCTAGAAATTGAAAATGTGGGCAGTC
>JBDKHS010000289.1:0-9279 GCA_039797505.1 Pseudomonadota bacterium
TCTGCGCCCATGTTTCTTGGCTTAGGTATTTTTTGGTAGGATGTTCTACGAAACGTCGACCGCACTCACGACATTTGTAGTTTTGTGTGCCTGAACGGGTTTTTCCATATTTCACGATGTGCGTTGCTTTACAGTTTGGGCAAGTCAGCATTTTAGTTTCTCTTTTATAATCACTAGTTTTCTTATTTTAATATCACTGCTTCTTTAGCACTACCGAATCGGTAACTGTTTGATTTTACTAGAAACACGATTGTGCAGCGCACAATACTAACTCATTGTAAATAAAAGAATTAGTGTTTCAACTGCGTAACTCCTAAATCTTTAAAAAAGCCAGCCTAAAGGGGGCTAAACACAAAATATTTGTTTAGTGTTTAAAGTCCCCTTTAGGGGGTTGGGGGCGCAGTTGAGGTCTAATTAATGACACATCCTAGGCTATTCCACCCTACTACTAATGTAGTTTTGTCATCACCTCAGAAGTAGGTGCTTTGTTAAACTCCAATAACTGATGCACTTCATTCAATAATTCCGTCTTGGTATACGCGCCCTTTTGAAACACCACGGTAGTACAATCATGTAGTTGCTCACGTTCCTCACTGCTGATGTCCTTCGCCGTCAATACCACAATAGGAATATTGCACCAATCTTCCCGCTGCCGTACTTGCATCGCAAACTCAAATCCATTGATTTCAGGCATCATCAAATCTAACAAAATCAAATCAATGGGATTCATTTCAAGCCGCGATAAACCAATCCGACCATTTTCCGCAGCAATCACCCGCCAACCCGCACGCTCTAACATATTACTCAACATGTCACGGGTCACAGGATCATCTTCAACAATCAGTACTGTCGCACGTCCATCAGCCATATATTTCTGAATAATTTTATTAAGCTGCTGATGGCTCACAGGTTTTACCAAATAATCTGCTGCCCCTAATGAATAACCCTTATGCGGTTCTTCCACGATAGACATCATCACCACTGGAATGTCCGCAAGCTCAGGATCATTTTTCAACAGTGATAACACCATCCAGCCATCCATTTCGGGCATCATCACATCCAGCGTGATAATCTGTGGATGCAAAGCACGCGCAATTTTCAAACCTTCCTCACCACTGGCAGCCGTCAACACATGATAACCACTCTTACTGAGATGATTGTGCAATAAATCCCGAATCACCTCATCATCATCGATCACCAAAATCGATTGAGCCAATGTTTCAGATTCAACAGGCAATGCCTCAACAACAGGAGGCACAGGCTTATTCTTGCATTCAACCACCGTCGGCAATAACACAGTAAAGGTACAACCATGTCCCAGTGTGCTTTCTAAGTTAATGCGCCCGCCCATCATTTCCACAAATTCTTTAGTGATTGCCAAGCCCAACCCCGTGCCGCCATACTTACGCGTTGTCGACGCGTCCGCTTGGGTAAAAGGCTTAAACAAACGTTGTTGCTGTTCTGGGGTCATGCCGATTCCTTGGTCAATCACCTGAAAACGCACCCAATCACCATCTTCCAAAGCCACGCGCCCAACCCGTAATAAAATCGTGTCATCGCGGCTAAACTTGCCCGCATTGCTGAGCAAATTAAACAATACTTGACGCACTTTGGTTAAATCTGCATAAATATCATCCAAAGGCGAACTAATATCTAACACCAGTAAATTATTAGAGATTTTAATTAGCGGTGAAACGGTCATCGCCACTTCACGCACCAGATGTTCTAAATTGAAGTTTTCCAGATACAGCTCCATTTTCCCAGCTTCAATCTTAGAAATATCCAAAATATCATTGATTAAACTCAGCAAATGCTTGCCCGCTGAGTGAATTTTTTGTAAATCAGGAATTAACGGCATTGCATCAAAATCTTCTGCCTCTTCTTGCAACATCTCACTGTAACCGATGATGGCATTTAAAGGCGTGCGTAACTCGTGGCTCATATTCGCAATAAACTGACTTTTTGCAAGATTCGCCGCCTCAGCCTGATCTTTGGCAATGATTAATTCGGTTTCAATCGCTTTGCGCTGTTCAATTTCCTGGATTAATTCATGATTTGCTACCGAAACCTTGCCAATCATGGTGTTAATGCTCTGCTGAATGACCCCTATTTCATCGGTGTACACATCTTTAATCCGTACTGATAAATCACCATTACCCACTGCCTGCAAGCAAGTCAAGGTGGTTTGCAGCTTTTTGGTGACACCGCGTGTAAAAATATAAGAAATTAATAACACCAATAAAAACACGCTGAGTGTGGTTACTAATACAATCTTTAAATACAAATCGCGATATTCAAAAACTTCTTCTTGTTTGATGCTAAGTACAATAAACCACTTCCAACGCGGGTCTTTACTGAACACTGCAAATCGCCCCGAGCCTTCATATTCATATTCAACCGTGCCCGCCGTTTGTGAAAGCATGTCCGTGATAAACGGCAAATTTAAATGAGAGCCAGCAGGGTCGCGTCGGTGCATCACCACTTTGCCATGTTCATCCAAAAAATAAACGTAGCCTGTGCGCCCAAATTTGTAATAACGTAATTTTTCAATAAATTCTTGCTGAACGGCAGTGACATAACTCTCAATGCCTTGTACGCCAGCATCTTCCAAAGTGCTGACGGATTCTTGAATTTGTTTACTGATACTCGCAAGTTCACGGGTAAACACCGCATGATTTAACTCATGAATAATTTGGTTAATAACAATATATCCTGCAATCACGATGGGGACACCGAGCATTGCTAAGATAACGAAAACAAAAAGATTTATTTTATTTTGTGTTTTCATCAGGTGTTAGTTAGGTATCAGAAGAAAGGGATTTAAAGTTAATTATTTTTATAAAATAGAGGGGGTGGAAAATACGCTGTCGCCCCCCTGTCCACCTGAGAGTTAATAAGAAAAATTTTCAAGGGCTTGTTGAATAACTGCATATAATCCTTGTTTATTTTCTGGCTTTTTCGCCACGACATCGTCGATAGAATAAAGTGCCACCGCCTCCGAGCGACCTTTAATCGAGTGCATGCCTAAATCGATAATCTTCCAAGTTGAAGTTTGGCAACGTTGTTGTACTTCACGAGAAAATAGCAGCGCGTAGGGGAGTTGGCGCGTCAGGCTTTCCAGACGTGCCGCTGTGTTGACCGCGTCTCCCAGCAAGGTGTAATCCATTTTCAGCGGTGAACCGATATTCCCCTCAATGACGCTGCCATAGGATAAACCAATTCCCGCATAGAGCATACCCAATGCTTTGTTATGGTTTTGTTGTCGTGACGCATCCAAAGCCGCTAAAATTTCCATCGCTGCATGCAAGGCATTATCTGCCTGATCCGCTTCAAAAGCCGCCATCACACTGTCGCCAATAAATTTATAAACCTCGCCCTGATGCGCGGTGATGATTGCAGTCACAAGGCTTAGATAATGATTGACCAGTTCCACCACGTCACTGATGGGCAAACGTTCCGATAAACTGGAAAATGCAAAAATATCACTGAAAAATATAATTTTATTCGCCAAATGTGTCGGCGTTTTTAACGGATTAATACCTTTGTTAAGCTGATTAATCACACTGGGTGGGGTGTATCTTTCTAAAATGCTAAAAGATTCAGTTAAGGTGTGTAGTAAGGTCTTAATCGGATAAAACAGTACGTCGTTGTATCCTTGCTCTAAATTGATAACCCGCATTGACCATTCGGGAAACAGCCGTGTATGCGCGTGCTCTTCCGCTTTGAGACATAAAATTTGATCGTGACGCGGGTCTTGCAGAATTTTTGCGTACACTTGATCAATATCCTGTGTCCCACCTTCTAAAATCTGGAAAAAAATGCCTTGAATAAATAATAAAACGCCAGTAATTTCATTTCGTTGATTATTGCTAGCAGAGACTTCTCCAATCGCTTCAATTTCTTGTGCCGTAAAATCTTGGGTCGCACGGCTAATGTAAATGAGTCTTTTCATATAATTATTTATTCCAATCAGGGATAATTTAGCCTATTCATTATGAAGGATATAGCTAAGCCCTGCATTAAAAATCAACTTTAGGAGTCTAGTGCATGTCTATGCTCTGGGTTTAATGCAAAAACTATGCGGATTTTCGCCTAAAGCATAAAACGCTTTACATCGTGCCTGTGGTGAACCACGTAAACACTCATCAATTCCTTTAAATTGGATTAAATCATACAATCTTTAATGTTTAAAATTTATTAAAATATTCAGGGAGTTCTTAAGAACTTGCTGCAATTGAGTAGACAACGCTAAAATGCGTCATCAGCCCACGCTTTTTTGAACCTTATGCGACATATAGACACGCTCATTCATGCAGGTTGGGTTATTCCCGTCGAGCCTGAAAATACGGTTTTAGAACATCACGCCATTGCCATTGATGAAGGCAAAATCGTCGCGGTTTTACCCAGTGCCGCCGCCGTCAGCCAGTATCGTGCTACGGTGATACATCGCCTTGCCACCCATGTATTAATTCCTGGTTTAATCAATACCCACACCCACGCCGCCATGACCTTACTGCGGGGTTTTGCCGATGATTTACCGCTGGAAGCATGGCTACAGCAACGCATTTGGCCCGCCGAACACGCTTTTGTCAGCCCCGACTTTGTCGCAGATGGCACTAAACTCGCGATTGCTGAAATGTTGCGCAGTGGGGTCACTTGTTTTAATGACATGTATTTTTTCCCCGATGTCGCAGGAGAAGTCATTGCACAAGCAGGCATCCGCGCCACCGTGGGCTTAATCGTGATTGATTTTCCCACGATTTGGGCAAAAAATGCCGATGAATATTTGCAAAAAGCCCATGAAGTGCATCAACAATTACAACGCCATCCCCTGATTCGTACAGCCCTTGCGCCCCACGCGCCTTACACCGTTTCAGATGCCCCTTTGCAAGCCGTGTCTGCATTGGCTGAACAATTAGATATTCCCATTCATATTCATGTTCATGAAACTAAAACTGAAATTGAAAACTCACTCACGCAATACGGCAAACGTCCCTTAGCGCGTTTACAAGACTTAGGTTTATTATCACCGCGCTTGTTGGCAGTGCACATGACACAATTAGAAACGCATGAAATTGAAGCTCTTGCGAAAACAGGGGTGCATGTGTTGCATTGTCCTGAGTCTAATTTGAAACTCGCGAGCGGTTTTTGTCCTGTGCATCAATTATTAGCAGCAGGGGTCAATGTGGCATTGGGCACAGATGGCACAGCGAGTAATGATGATTTAGATATGTTGGGAGAAATGCGCACGGCAGCATTATTAGCCAAAGGTTTGAGTCAGGATGCCCGCGTGTTGCCTGCGATGCAAGCCTTGAAAATGGCAACTTTGAACGGGGCGAAAGCTTTAGGAATTGATCACATCACAGGTTCGTTGGTCGCGGGAAAATCGGCGGATATTACGGCGATTGACATGCACGATATTGAAACTCAACCCATTTATAATCCCTTGTCGCATATTGTGTACGCAGTTGGGCGTGACAAGGTTTCTGATGTTTGGGTTGAAGGGCGACACTTGCTGAAATCACGGACATTGACTTCTTTGGATATTCACGATATTTCAGCAAAAACACATTTGTGGCGCGATAAAATTGCGAGCTTGTTGCCCAAAGAATGAACCAGCCCTTGATTTTCAAGATTTTAGAATTATAGAGAGATTGCACACTTCCCCCAAAATCGTTTTAACCGCTTAACCGCAGCCCCCAACCCCCTGAAGGGGGCTAAACCTAAAAAATTTTGTTTTTAAGTCCCCTTTAGGGGCTTCTGTAATTCGGACAATCCTGTCAATCTTGATTCAAGCAAAATGTTAAACACAAAGCTAAATTTGTTACACTAACCACAAACTAATAACCAGCCGTGATGTTAAAGAGGAAATTATGAAAGGCAATCTGTCCAATCTCATGAAGCAAGCCCAACAAATGCAGGAAAACTTCCAAAAGGCACAAGAAGAATTAGCCAATATGGAAGTGACTGGTGAAGCGGGCGCAGGACTGGTCAAAGTGGTGATGACAGGACGGCACGACATGCGCCGCGTCAGCATTGACCCCAGCCTGATGAGCGAAGATAAGGAAATGTTAGAAGATTTAATTACTGCCGCTGTCAATGATGCGGTGCGTAAAATCGAAAAAACCAGTCAAGAGCGTCTGTCTGGGATGACTGCGGGTTTAAATTTACCCGGTGGTTTTAAGCTCCCTTTCTAAAGTATCACTGCGGCGACTCTATCTTTTCTCCCCTTCGATTTATGGAGCACTCTCAATGGGTCGCCGCGCCTTACAACTCAATCAATGGTTTGAAACCCCCTTAGGACAACGCTTATTAGCAGCAGAAGCCGCCGCCGTTGCCCAGATTTTACCCGCCTTTTTTGGGTATCACGCGTTACAAATTGGCAGCATGGGGGCAGGACGTTTACTAGAAAGCAGTCGCATTAAACACCGCTGCCTTGCCACTCGCCACAACCCACTGGCATATTCGCCGTATTCTCAAATCCGCACCGAAACTGACGAATTACCCTTTGCGACAGATAGCCTTGATGTGGTGATTTTGCCGCATATTTTGGAGTTTGAAGATGCGCCACATGCGGTATTGCGAGAAGTTGAACGTGTTTTGATTTCTGAAGGACATGTCATCATTTTGGGTTTTAATCCTTTAAGCTTATGGGGTTTGTGGCGATTATTGCATCCCTTGCGTCGTCAAATTGCGCCGTGGTGTGGGCGATCGATTGGCATGTTGCGGCTGAAAGATTGGTTGGCTTTGCTGGGTTTTGAAATTATCGAACAACAAACTTTGTTTTTTGCCCCGCCGTTTAATCAATCTTATTTAGTCAAACCTTTACATTTCATCGAAAATTTTGCAGCACGCATTCCCAACCGTTTTGGCGCGGTCTATTTGATTGTGGCTAAAAAACGGGTTACGACTTTAACCCCGATTAAACCGCGTTGGCGACCACGCACTTCCTTGGTGTCGGGGATGGTTGGCACACGTTATAGTGAACATCAGGAAAAATAATTAATATGTCTGCAACAACGGTATATGCTTTCACCGATGGCGCGTGTCGCGGCAATCCGGGCAAAGGCGGCTGGGGGGTTTTATTACGCTATGGCAGCAAGGAAAAACGTTTGTGCGGTGGCGAATTAGAAACCACGAATAATCGCATGGAGTTATTGGCGGCGATTATGGCATTGGAAACCTTGACCCGTCCTTGTGAAGTCGTGATTACGACCGATTCTCAATATGTTCGCCAAGGCATTACTGAATGGATTCATCAATGGATTAAACGCGGTTGGCGCACGGCAAGTAAAGCTCCTGTTAAAAATGCGGATTTATGGCAACGTTTACAAGCTGCCACCCAACCCCATGAAGTGACTTGGGAATGGGTGAAAGGGCACAGCGGACATGCGGAAAATGAAATTGCGGATCAGTTGGCAAATCAGGGGATTGACGATTTATAGAATTCATTTGGATTCATTAAAAAGCGGTGATTCGTTTACTCAAAAATCTGATAACACAGTTAGGCATTATGCAGTTGAATTAATAAGCTAATTAATTCAAAAAGCTTTATCAAGCCTAGGGTAGGCGTAGCCGTCATACACCCTACGAACTGCTAATAAATTTACTATTAAATTCGCACCGATAGCCTTTTGACAAGAATAAACTTTTCAGTTTGAAGCTTAACTTCAGCGTAAAAATGATTTCAAATCAGTTCTATAATGACTATCGTTTTTAAATTAATAGCTTATAAATTCAACTGCATAACCTCTACTTCAATTAAAACACGTGACTCACAACACTCCAAAGGACAAAAATGAAATTAGAAACCTTGGCAATTCATGCAGGATATTCACCCGACCCCACGACGAAAGCCGTCGCTGTGCCTATTTATCAAACCACTTCCTATGCTTTTGACAACACCCAGCACGGCGCGGATTTATTCGATTTGAAAGTGGCGGGCAATATTTACACACGGATTATGAATCCCACCACTGACGTTTTAGAAAAGCGGGTGGCGGCGATGGAAAGCGGGGTGGCAGGTTTAGCCTTGGCTTCGGGCATGGCAGCTATTACTTACGCCATTATGACTATCGCTGAGGCGGGCGACAATATTATTACCACCAGTACCCTTTATGGCGGTACGTATAACTTATTCGCACACACTTTGCCCCAATATGGAATTACCGCACGGTTTGCGGATTATCGTGACCCCGACAGTTTCGCCAAATTAATTGACGGCAAAACCAAGGCGATTTTCTGTGAATCAATCGGCAATCCTTTAGGAAATGTGGTGGATTTTGGCGCATTGGCGGCGGTGGCTCATGCGCATGGAATTCCCTTGATTGTGGATAATACTGTGCCTACGCCGTATTTGTGTCGCCCGATTGAACACGGCGCAGATATTGTGGTGCATTCCTTGACCAAATACATGGGCGGGCATGGCAACAGCATCGGTGGGATTATTGTCGATTCTGGGAAATTTCCTTGGGCAGAACATAAGGATCGTTTCCGCCGTTTGAATGAACCCGATGTGTCTTATCACGGTGTGGTGTATACCGAAAGTTTTGGCGCGGCGGCGTATATTGCGCGGGCGCGGGTTGTGCCTTTACGGAATATGGGCGCGGCAATTTCACCGTTTAATTCATTTTTATTGCTGCAAGGCATTGAAACTTTAGCGGTGCGTATGGATAGATTGTGTGATAACGCGGTCGCCGTGGCGAAATATTTACAGCAACATCCGCAAGTGTCTTGGGTGCAATATGCAGGTTTGGCAGACAATCCAAGCAAGGCTTTAGTCGATAAATATATGGGCGGGCGGGCTTCGAGTATTCTGAGTTTTGGGATTAAGGGCGGGGCGGTTGCGGGCGGTAAATTTATCGACGCGCTGCAATTAATCACGCGCTTGGTCAATATTGGGGATACGAAATCTTTGGCCTGTCATCCTGCGACGACGACTCACCGTCAATTGTCGCCCAGCGAATTGAAAAAAGCGGGCGTTCCTGAAGATATGGTACGTTTGTCGATTGGCTTAGAGCATGTAGATGATATTTTAGCGGATGTCACGCAAGCTTTGGCGGCTGCGGTTTAAAGGCTCTTTTGAGAGTTAGCTCGTGTGATGAGAGCTACTCTCTATGAGAACCCATTTTATTTGACTGAAGCCTTTGTAGGTGCGAATTTATTCGCACAACGCGCTCGAATTAAAAACTGAAGCCTTTGTAGGTGCGAATTTATTCGCACAACGCGCTCGAATTAAAAACGCATGCGAATAAATTCGCACCTACACTTAACTCTTTT
>JBDKHS010000290.1:0-7852 GCA_039797505.1 Pseudomonadota bacterium
AAGAAGGACAAATCGAACCTTTGGGTATTCATGGTGAAGGTTTGCTCAAATTATTAAAAGTTATTAAAAATGAGTCTTCTGATCAATGGCAAGAAATCCAAGACAGCTTAGAGTTATTCGATTGGTTTGATGGAATCGAAATTCCTGATCTTTCATCAAATGACGATCAAGTCAGCATTACCGACCGTTATTTAACCCAAGTGATTGACCAACGCAGTGCAAACGAAGGTTTCTTGTTTGTGCTGTTTTACATTGCCTTAATGGTTTCTGAATATACCCCAAAAATATTCGCCATCGACAATATTGATACCGCGTTAAATCCCAAATTGTGCACCAAACTGATTAAGGTTTTAATCAACTTAGCCAAAGATTATGACAAGCAAGTCTTTGTCACCACACATAATCCTGCCATTTTAGACGGCATAAATTTGGGTGATGACGAACAACGTTTATTAGTGGTTTCACGCAACAAACTAGGACACACCAATTTCAAACGCATTGAATTAGCAGACAAACCCCGCTCCTCAAACAATGAAGACCTAAAATTGTCCGAAGCGTTTTTAAGAGGCTATTTAGGCGGCTTGCCCAAAGGATTTTAAAATGAAATTATTTGGATTAGCCTGTGAAGGAATCACGGATCAAGTCGTGCTCGAAAATATTCTGTGTGGCTATTTTGAAAATTTAGAATTGGGCAACGAAATCGCGCAATTACAACCGCCGTTTGATGAAACCGATCAACAACGCGGTGAAGGCGGTTGGCGAATGTTACTGAAATATCTCAGTTCCACAAATTTTCGTGATGATGTTCTCAACACCGAGTTTTTAATTTTACAAATCGATACCGATATTTCAGCAAAACTTCTTGAAAATCATAATGATGTAACGCCCGTAGAAATATTAGTAACAAAAGTCATTGCTAAGCTGGTGAAAAATATTAACCAAGGCGAAGCGGGTTTTTATGAACAACAAGCGCGTAAAATTATTTTTGCAATCAGCGTGCATTCTTTAGAATGTTGGTTAGTGGCACATTATTCTGAACAAAGTGAAACTCACAATTGTTGTGATGTCTTGAAAACACTGATAAATCCCAAAGAAATTCGTGTCGTGAAAAAGCCACGTAATTATAAAAAACTCAGCAAGCCTTTTTTAGAAAAACAACACATTGAAGCGGTTGCAGCAAAAGATTACAGCTTTCAGTTATTTATTCAGTCTTTAGAAAAAACAAAAGACATCGTACAGCGCAAAACTGCACGATGCTAATTCCCAAATCCCCCGCTGTCTGCCCCCCCCTTACCCAAAATATTTTCATTCAGCTTCACACCTGTCATATTACTTAGGTATAAGTTTATCGCTATCGTATTTTCTGCATGTCCCGCATGAATGTTATGATTAGGGATATTTTCAGACTTAGAATTTAAAGCTTAACTGACTTAACTGCGCTCCAATCCCCGAAGGGAACTAAACCCACGTTTTTAAATCCCTTTCAAGGGCGCAATCCCATTTATTAAATCTTTTCTTAAACTCTTGAGTGAGCAATGATGACTGACGCAATTCTTGTTTTAAATGCCGGTTCTTCGAGTATTAAATTTTCTTTATTTGCCTGTCCGCAAGCCGCGCAACCCTTAACTTTAATTTACAAAGGCGCAATGACAGGAATTGGGACTGATGCAAAATTCAAAGCCACCGACGCGCAGGGCAAGGTTTTAAGTGAACAAAGCCTTGGTGCAGCCCATCATGAAGAAACTTTAAGCGTATTATTAGATTGGGTAGAAAGTCATGGCAACGGCATGAATATCATCGCCGCAGGACATCGCGTGGTGCATGGCGGCGGCGTTTATTCTGTGCCTGTGCAAGTTAGCTCAGAAGTATTCACACGTCTCGAAGAATTTGTTCCCTTAGCCCCTTTACATCAGCCCCATAATCTCGCCCCCATTCAGGTGCTGAATAATCTTAAAGCAGGGATTTTACAAGTTGCTTGCTTTGACACCGCCTTTCACACCACGCAACCCGCCGTTGCACAAGCCTTTGCTTTGCCGCGTGACATCAGTGCACAAGGCATTAAGCGTTATGGTTTTCATGGCTTATCTTACGAATACATTGCGCAAAGCATGCCTGAATATATCGGCAACGTGCCTGAAAAAGTGGTGGTTGCGCATTTAGGCAATGGAGTGAGCATGGCAGCTTTAAAAAATGGCAAAAGCATCGCCACGACTTTAGGTTTTACCGCCTTAGATGGTTTACCGATGGGCACACGCAGCGGCTCAGTCGATCCTGGTGTGTTATTGCATTTATTGAACACGGGCATGGATGCTAAACAATTAAGCAGCCTGCTTTATAATCAATCGGGATTATTAGGCGTTTCAGGGATCAGTAATGACATGCAAGTGTTATTAGACAGTGAACACCCCCACGCCAAAGAAGCCATCGATTTATTCACCTATCGAATTAATCGAGAATTGGCTTCCTTAGCCGCCACAATGGGGGGGCTAGATGCACTGATTTTCACCGCAGGGATTGGACAACATGCTGCGCCAGTTCGGGCACAAGTGTGCGAACTTGCGAGCTGGTTAGGAATTAAACTGGATGCTGCTGCCAACGCAAAACACGCGGCACGCATCAGTACGGCTGACAGCAAGGTCAGCGTGTGGGTAATTCCTACCGATGAAGAAAAGATGATTGCGCAACATACTTTAAAAATGTTGCCCTAGTAAAACCACGAACCCCAAGAGGAAAACTTTCCTTTTGGGGGTGTCGAAAAATAAAAAAAGCCAATATATTCAATATTATTCAACACAAGGATACTAGAATCTTGCATCTTCATCCTTACACAAAGCGACCGCCTCTCACAAAACGGGCACTCCAATAAGAGGCTGATAAACTCGTAATTGTGGCAGGTTTTCCAGATGAAAACGCATGTACAAAACGATTATTACCAATGTAAATGCCGACATGACTTACACCACGTCCGCGTGTTCTAAAAAATACTAAATCCCCTGCCTGTAACGCATTTTTGCTGACTGGACGAGAGGCTAAATATTGATCATGTGAATTACGGGGTACGCGCATCCCAATTTGTTGCATGGCATAGTAGACTAACCCACTGCAATCAAAGCCAACTTCAGGATTTGTTCCACTGGGGATATAAGGCACGCCCACAGAGGTATACACTTCTTGCAATAATAAACGTATATGTTTTTGGGTGAAGAGAGGACGTTGATAGTCTGCTGCGACCGCATCGGCGACACTCATGCTTGCAACCAACATCGTCGCAATCAGCATAAAGTAACGTCGGTAACGTGCCAGATTCACTAACTTCATTATTAAGCTCCTTATTTGATGATGAGGCGGTTTTAGTGTATTTTATAATTTACACAGAAAAATTGATTATCTTTTAGTGTATTAGCGAGATGCACTCATCAAAAAGTTGAGGGTATTATTGTCAAGCGATTTAGGATAACTCCTGTAGTGGGGCTAATACATGTATATTACATAACAATCTACTAAATTTTTTCGATTTCTGCAATCAATTCTTATAAAAAAAGCAAGTAATCCATAGTAATTTTATAAAGTTATATAAACTATTCACAGTTTAAACAGTTGCTTGCTAGTGGGTGTCCGTTTGGAATGCAAGTGTGCAGTATTTTGCGACAACTTCCACTTTATTTAAAACACGGCGTAAATTTTATGATATTAGGAGTTACGCCGTTGAAGTTAGCTTCTACCTTGGAGAGATAAGATAGTGTCTAATCGCATCACGAATAATCTGCATTTTAGCTTCAAACCAACCGTAACCAGTGGTGTAACTATAGGTTTCTAAACGCAGAAAAGCCCGCAGAGCCATTGCAATATGATTACGCTGGGCTTTAGTTGCAGAACGAGTCTGACATTTCTTCACACCACAGAACTGTTTAAGACTCCGATGATAATTCTCAATCACCCATGTTTTTCAGCCATAAAAGTATTGCGGCTAAAAACATGCAATTTTCACGAAAGTGAAAATTAGCTCGTCAACTTTGTCAAAATGAACACTAGAAAAATAGCGTTCAGTCGCAAAATAGATATAACCTGATGTTTTTAAATAAAATAACCGTCAATAATGAAGCCCCTTTAGGGCGTTGGGGCGCAGTTAAAATTCAAATATCCCGCATTCTAACAGGCTATAGGCTTGATTGATGACACAAACTAAAAGATTCAGATATTTTAACAGGCACAAATTCCCCAGTTTTGTTACACTTATTTAAATTCCTAGCTATCCACTAAACTGCCATGTTGAAAGAAATCCCCATTCATAAATCCAGCCAAACCAGCCACGAATACACCAAGCACTGGTTTCAAAACGAATATTTTGATTTGTTCATTTGGCTAACAGTGACAGGGCAGATGAAGGGTTTTCAGCTATGCTATAATCGCAGCCAGTGTGAAGCGGTACTGGTATGGGATAATGAGCAAGGTTTTTCCTTTCATGGCATTGATGATGGTGAATTTTCTCCCAACAAAAATATGACCCCTGTATTTACCAAGCCCAAAAACAAACCCGATCCCACACTGATAACCCGCTTTGAGCACGACAGTGCACAACTTGCCCCCGACATCAGAAACCTTCTTGTGCACAAACTCAGCGAATTTTTTACCCTCATTTCATAAGCCCCACTTTAAAAATATTATGGTATTTTTCTATTTACATGGTTGGGCATCCAGCCCCGCATCCAGCAAAGCCCAATATTTTCAACAAGGTTTTGCAGCATTAAACCTTCCCCTGCATCTGCCCGATTTAAATCAACCCGACTTTTATCACCTCACCCTGACCCGACAAATCCAGCAAGTTGCCAGCTTATTGCCAGAAACACCGGTTACTATCATCGGTTCAAGTTTAGGGGGCTTAACTGCGCTGTGGCTTGCGGAACGCTGTCCACAAGTGGAACGGCTTGTTTTACTTGCCCCCGCGCTGAATTTTGCAGAAAACTGCCGCACAGTGCTCACCGAAGCGCAACTTCAACAATGGCGCACACAACAAGAATTAGAGATTTTTCACTACGCTTATGAAAAGCCCATGTTATTACATTACAATTTCATCAGCGACCGCGAAAATTATCCCGACAGCGGTTTGCGTCGTGAACTACCCACCTTGATTTTACACGGCAAAGACGATGCAGTAATTCCCGTGAAAAATTCACACGATTTTGCGCGTACACGCCCTTGGGTCAAATTACAGGTTTTTGAAAGCGATCACGGCCTCAACAATGTGCAAGCTGAACTTTGGGATGCTTGCCAGCAGTTTTGTGATTTGTAAAATTTATCAAGGGTATTACATAAAAACGACTTCTTAATTCATCCGATTTTCTTGATGCTCTGAAACCTCCATTCAGGGAAATAGTTGAATTGTGCTAACATGGGTTAGCATATTATTATTTTTGGTAAGCTCTTCGTTTACGAAAAAGGCAATACACCGACCTCTATCTGTCGATAGTTTAGTCACTCGACAGATGAGGTTGAGTATAGATTGGAACAAACAAACATGCAGTTCACGAGTTAAACAACGTGGCATTACAGACCTATACTTATCAAGCCTGTGATTTAGAAGGCAAAATTCAAGCAGGACAACTGAATGCTGAAACTGAGCAAGAAGTCGTCTCGATGCTGTCTGCACGGCAACTGATTCCCATTAAAGTGGAAATTCAAACCGAATCTTCCGCGCCAATGATGGGCAGACAAAAGATTTCCAATCGCGATATTATTGATTTCACGAACGGTTTATGCACCTTGGTTGAAGCGCGCGTGCCGCTCGACCGCGCCCTGACCTTGCTCGAAGGTTTGACTGATAAACCCGTGGTGCAACAACTGATTTCTGATTTACGTCGTGAAGTCAAAGAAGGCAAAACCTTGGCAGACGCGTTACAAACCCGTCCCGAGATATTTTCCCGTATGTATATCAACATGGTGCACGCAGGCGAAGAAGGCGGGATTTTAGAGCAATTATTGCCCAAAGTGGCGCGCTTTTTAGACGATGCTGATGCGGCAAAACGCACCATTATCGCCTCAATGATTTACCCCGTTATTTTATTGATCACGGGAATTTTAAGCGTGATTATGTTATTAGTCTTCGTCGTGCCGCAATTTGCCAGCCTGTTTGAAGACATGGGCACACGCATTCCCGCCTCCGCCGCCTTTTTACTCGCGCTCAGTCACTGGTTAAAAGCCTACGGTTGGAGTTTATTATTCATTCCGTTTGGCATGTGGTACGGCTGGAAATATATCAGCACCTCACCTGAACTGCGGCTGCAACGCGACAAAGTTTTATTGTCTTTACCCATGCTCGGTAGTTTATTGCTGCAAGCCGAATCTTCACGTTTTTGCCGAACTTTAGGCGCGTTATTGGGCGCAGGCATTCCCTTGCTAAAAAGTTTACACATCGTGCGCGGGGTGATGGAAAATCAAGTTTTGTCCGATGGTTTGCAACAAATTGAAGAAGGGGTACGCAGTGGCACAAGTCTCGGTAAAGCCTTGGCAAATCAAGGCTTATTCCCGACTTTACTCGCACAATTAATCATTGTCGGTGAAGAATCGGGGCGCACTCCGCAGATTTTGGAAAAGCTCGCAGAAAATTTTGACACCCAAGTGAAACAACGCACTTCGCAGTTAGTCGCCTTGCTTGAACCGATTTTGATTTTAGGCTTGGGGATTTTAGTTGGCGCGGTGGTAATTGTGATGTTGTCTGCCATTTTCAGTATTAACGACATTAAACTGCGTTAAATTTTGATGAACAATGCCGCGAACAACGAGCGTTTACCGTGGGTTGCAGGATTATTGTCTTGCTTTACCCCGAGTTTAGGACATGTGTATTTAGGTGTCGCAAGCCGTGGCATTATGCCGCTGTTGAGTGTGATGCTGCTAACCTTAGTGGGTGGCTGGCTGCATATTTATATTACTTTTTGGGGCTTTAGTGTACTGATTGCAGGCTATTTGTTATTAACCTTGTGGATGATTGTCGACAGTGTGCGCTTGGCGCGTTCACTGAATTACAGTTTTCAGCCCAAAGCTTATAACCGCTGGTATGTTTATCTGATGATGTTCGTGCTGATTAATGGCTTGTGGGCTTCGCTGTTTAGCAATCGCGGCAAATGGCTGCATTATGAAATGTATCGAGTCAACGCGCTATCAATGTTGCCTACTTTACATTCTCGTGATTCGATTTTAGTCGATACTCGAATTTATCAAAAACAAACCCCACAGCGTGGCGATGTGATTGTATTTCGCCCGCCCGATAATCCTGAGACTTTATTTGTAAAACGGGTGATTGCGGTTGCAGGCGACACGGTTTCGGTGAATAAAAGTGGGATTGTGTATTTAAATCGCACGCGGGTACAAGAACCCTATATTTTCGCCAATCCCTTAGTTGCCGATGACAGCAATCCCAAAGTGAAAGAATTATTAATTCCGCCTGAAAGCCTGTTTGTGCTCGGTGACAACCGCAATAACAGCAAAGACAGCCGTTATTTTGGCACTGTCGCCTTGCATGATGTGGTTGGAAAAGTCACCTACATTTGGATGTCTGACGAATTTTCACGCATTGGCAGCCTCGTACAATAATTATTGCTTACTTTTGACTTCATACACAGACTGCGCCCCCAACCCCCTAAAGGGGGCTAAAGCTAAGAGATTTTTAAGTCCCCTTTAGGGGATTAGGGGCGCAGTTAAAAGGTTTTAAACACACTTTAATACTCTCCTCCCTCGCAAAGGGAAGGTTTCAGACTATAAAAGAAAATCGGATGAATATGACTCCTGAAATGAGCTTGCGTCAACGCCTTGGTGCTTCGCGGCGTTGGGTAATTAAAATTGGCAGTGCCTTACTCAC
>JBDKHS010000291.1:0-5211 GCA_039797505.1 Pseudomonadota bacterium
CTGTATTTATTAATCAAGGAAGATTATCAAAAAATTCTTGAGCAAGAAGCTGAGAAAAAAGAAATTTTTGTCGCGACAGTGGCAGTAATGCAGCATATTTTGAACAATTTTTTAAATCAGATGGCTTTGTTCAAATTGGAAGCTGAAGAATGTGAACATTTTGATAGAACCGTGTTGGATTTGTACGATGAAGTGATTGATGAAGCCGATTCTCAGATTAAAAAACTCAGTGCCGTGCACACCTTAACCCAGCAAGAAATCAAAGATTCTGTTTATAAAAAATAAATGATTGATTTAATGGTGGTTATTTGTTATCAACGGAGAATTAGTTATGTTGACGTGCTTAAATTTATACCTCTATTTTTTTAATATATGCGGTGTATTTTTAAAAATACGGTCGCAGTTATAAATTCCGTAAAATCTATATTCATCTAAACGTTTTAACTCTCAACGCTCCTTTCTCACAATTGAAAATAAGATCAAATATAATGCAAACTTAAAAAACGCCAAGTTTTTTCAATTGGGCAAAAAATGCTTTTTGATAGTACAATTAACCATGCTTGCATGAACTAAACAAAACGATATTAAATATAATTGTTTATTCTGATTTAGAATTTAACGGGAGAATATCATGTTTGAAGAACGCGTTCGCATCATCATTCAAGAGAAATTTGAAGAGTTGGTCGATACCGCTATCGACGAATTGAAAGCTTTAAACATGGAAGATGTGCAAAATCGTCTTGAGGAAGGCTGCAAACTCGACACCCATTTTGAAAATTTTTGGGCAGCTTTTGTCGAAGAATTGCAACAAGGCGCGGAAAGTATGCTTTATCACATTTTTATCGAATTAATCGATGATATGTGCCTGCAACTGATTCAGGAATTATCAGTAACTGAATTAAAATTGATGTGGCTGACTTCTGACGGCTGCCTGTCTTGGGAAGAACCCGCAGAATTTCCCGAAATCGAACAAATGGCGCGGGATGTTTCCGACGAATTGCTGTCATGGATAGAGCAAGAAGCGGAAGAGCCAGAATTTGCCAGCGCGGAAGATGACGGTGAAAATAACTTTGACCTTCACGAAGGCGAACCGAAGTATTTGCATCACTAAAAAGAAGCCCCTCAAGTCCCTAACACAAGCCCCTAAATCCCCTAAAGGGGACTTTAAAGACAAATATCTTTAAGTTTTAGCCCCCTTTAGGGGGTTGGGGGCTTATGTTAAAGTTTAATCCTCTTTAGTGGCGCAGTCAGACTTTAAATATTCAAAGGTGAAAACCATGTCCTATCCCGTGCACGGCGCGGGATTGGGCTTTAAACGCGAAATGTTAGACGCATTAGAAGCCCAATTACCTGCTCAAATTGGTTTTATGGAAGTTGCGCCCGAAAATTGGATTAATGTCGGGGGGCGACTTGGCAAGCGACTACGCTATTTCACGGAACGCTATCCCTTTGTAGCACACGGGCTGTCTTTAAACATTGGCGGACAAGCCCCACTCGATGAAGTTTTTATTCGGCAAATCAAAAGCTTCATCGAAACCCATCACATGCACTGCTACAGCGAACACCTCAGCTATTGTGCCGATGAACAGGGGCATTTATACGATTTAATGCCGATTCCGTTCAGCGAAGAAGCGATTGAACATGTGGTGCAACGCATTCAGCGGGTGCAAGAAATTTTAGAGCGCCGCATTGCCATTGAAAACATATCCTACTATTGCGCCCCCAGCCAACAGCTCAGCGAAATTGAATTTATCAATGCCGTGGTGAAACGCGCCGACTGCGATTTCCTGATTGATGTGAACAATATTTATGTCAACAGCGTCAATCATGTCTACAACGCCGAAGCTTTTTTGAAAGCCCTACCCGCAGAACGCATTGCTTACGCGCACATTGCGGGGCATTATCACGAATCCGATACCTTGCTGATTGATACCCACGGCGCAGATGTGATTGATCCCGTGTGGAATTTATTAAATATCGCCTATGAAAATTTTGGGGTGTTTCCCACTTTGTTAGAACGCGATTTTAATATTCCGCCCTTGGAAGAATTGCTCGGGGAAGTCAACACCATCCACCGTATTCAAGCGTGTTTTCAGCCACAGGTGGCGGCGTATGCTTAATTTACGTGAAACCCAAGCGCGTTTTACCGCCCATGTGCGCAATCCTGAAAAAAATCCCGCGCCCCAAGATGTTGCCCCCGAACGCGCCGCTGTTTATGTCGAACTCTGTTACAACAACGTAGATAGCCTGCTTTCTGCAACTTATCCCGTGTTAAAAAGCCTGTTTAGTGAAACCCGCTGGGCGGCATTAATGCGAGAATTTTACGAAAAGCATCCTTCGCAAACTCCGCTATTCCCCTGTTTTCCCGAAGAATTTTTACAATTTTTGAATGAAGAATATGTCGCCGCACCCGACGACCCGCCCTTTATTTTAGAATTGGCGCATTACGAATGGGTAGAATTGGCGGTGTCGATTGACGCACAAGTCATTGACTGGGAAAGCATTGAACAAAGTAGTGATTTTTTAAATCGTATTCCTGCGGTTAGCCCTTATGTACAACTCTTAGTTTATCAATACCCTGTACATGAAATTGGGGAAAATAATCAACCCAAAAATCCACCAGAAACGCCCACTTGTTTGGTAGTTTATCGTGATTTACAGGATAAAGTCTGTTTTCTAAGTTTAAATGCGGTCAGTGCCCATTTATTAAATTATCTGATAGAAAGCCCAGACACGGGTCATAAGCTGCTTTCCGAAATTGCCAGCGCGTTGCAACATCCACAGCCAGAAGTCGTGATTTCGGGTGGTTTAGAAATTATGCAGGCGTGGTTAGAACGCGGTATTTTGTTAGGGTGTGTCATCAAATAGGCATTAACCGCTAAAGAAGCCCCTAAATCCCCTAAAGGGGACTTTAAAGACAAAATCTTTTATGTTTAGTTTTTAGCCCCCTTTAGGGGGTTGGGGGCGCAGTTTCAGATTTAAATCCGCGCTACACGCCGCTGATAATTGATGACACGCCCTAGGTGTACGCCGTTAAAAAATGAGATTAAGATAAAGTGACCGATAAAGTTGAATTATTACAAAAATTAACTGCATTCGACGGTTATTTCAAAATTGTGCGCTATCATTTGCGTCACCGCTTATTTGCAGGCGGCTGGAGTGGCGAAGTGGTTCGTGAAGTGTTTGAACGTGGACATGCCGCCGCCGTGCTGCCCTATGACCCCGTCCGTGACGAAGTAGTGTTAATCGAACAATTCCGCGCGGGCGCGTATGCCGCACACAGCGAAAATCCTTGGTTATTAGAAGTGGTCGCGGGAATTATGGAAGTTGGCGAAACCCCTGAACAAGTCGCTATTCGTGAAGCCCAAGAAGAAGCAGGCTGTGTGATTAGCGATTTAATCCCAATGTATCAATTTTTAGTCAGCCCCGGCGGCACTAGCGAAACCACTGCGATTTTTTGTGGGCGGGTGAGCACGCAAGGTGTGGGCGGGATTCACGGTTTAGTCGAAGAAAATGAAGATATTCAAGTGCATGTGGTCAAGTTTAGCGAAGCTTTAAAAATGTTGGCTGAAGGAAAAATTCGCTCTGCACCGCCGATTATTGCGCTGCAATGGTTAGCTTTGCACCGTGAAGACGTTAGAAAACAATGGGGTATTAGTGCATGAAGCGGCGTTACTTTGTGAGCATGGCAGGTTTGGGGATTTTATCGGCCTGTGTGTCGAGATATTTCCCCGATGATGGCGAATTTTTCAGAGAATGTTTAAATGGCGAATTACCGCCAGAATTTGCCAAAAATGAATTCATTCAAGCCGCGCTCCAAGGTATCGACCCCGCCCAAATTTGGGACGGTCATGTGCATTTAATTGGTTTAGGCGATGCGGGCAGCGGAGTCTGGGTCAATCCTCAATCGCAATCGTTAATCAATCCAAAACAATATTTACAATTTCAATTTTACCTAAAAGCTTCTTGCCCAACGCCCAATATGCCCGTGGATCAAGGCTATCTTGACCATTTGAAAAAGCTGCATTGGGGAAAAAACATGCGATTTTTGTTATTAGCCTTTGATTATTCGTATAACGAGCAAGGCGAGCGCATTGAGGAACATTCTGCGTTTCACACCCCGAATGAATACGCGGCAAAAGTGTGTCGGGAAAATCCGCAACAATTCGGCTGGTTGGCTTCGGTGCATCCGTATCGTAAAGATTGCGTGGAAGCCTTGAGCCAAGCGGTGAAGGATGGCGCGTTGGGGGTGAAATGGTTGCCGCCCGCGATGGGCATTAATCCCAGCTCGCCCTTGTGTGATAAATTTTACGAGGCAATGGCGAAGTTTAATTTGCCTTTGCTGTGTCATGGCGGCGATGAACATGCGGTTGTCGGCATGGAAATGCAGAATTATGGCAATCCTTTATTATTGCGTCGCGCTTTGGATCATGGGGTGCGGGTGGTGGTGGCGCATTGTGCTTCATCGGGCAGCAGTGTTGATCTGGACAAGGGTGAAAACGCGCAACCTGTGTTAAATATTGATTTATTTGGGCGTTTGATGGATGAACCGCGTTATCAAAACACGCTGTTTGGGGATATTTCTGCGATGCCGCAAATTAACCGAGTGGCTTTGTTGGATAAAGTGCTGTTGCGCTCCGATTGGCATTCTCGTTTACTGTATGCTTCTGATTATCCCTTGCCTGCGGTGCTGCCGATGCTGTCGTTGAAGCTGTTGGCAGAAAAGCATTTTATTCCTGAAAGCAGTATTCCTGTGTTGAAAACCTTGCGTGTTTACAATCCGTTATTGTTTGATTTTGTGCTGAAACGTCATTTAAAAGCACAGGGCAAAGGTTTTGCGCCCCAGGTGTTTCAGACTCGAAGTTTTTGGACGGCTTCAAAAAATAGTTTGAACCGCAGCTAATTGCGCCCCTCAAGAAAACTCGAACGTCAGGGAGTTGGAGGCGTAGTGACACCAACTCTGAGACTCCCTCTTAAAACAAGCACTTATTAAAATTCATACAGTTTCCAAAACATAAAGGTATTCAAAAATTTACGGATTTTCTCGCCCCTCACCCATGACGTTAGGGGCATTACTTATGATTGCTTCTGAGTTCGCTTTTGCCTCCATGGGCGCAACGATTAAGCTACTTTCCCAAAGCCTTTCTAGTGAAACCATCGTTTTTTTACGCAATGGCATCGTGATTTTAATTTTATTGCCGTGGATGTTGC
>JBDKHS010000292.1:0-2907 GCA_039797505.1 Pseudomonadota bacterium
GAAGTAATTACACTTTCTTCTTTTTCGGTGGTAATGGCGGCTAAAACTTTCGTGCCGTCAGGGTGACGAATACCAATTTGCCAAGGATAACCGCCGCGTTTGCCGATGGCTTTTAAGTTGCCGCCTGCGTTCACAATCGCATTTTGCACTCCTAGTTTTTGTAAATGCTCAATCGCCAAATCCACTGCGTAGCCTTTACCAATTGCGCCAAAATCTAAGTACACGTTAGGATTGCGTGAACTGAGCATTTTGCCGTCAAGGCTGATGTCATCCATAGACGCTTTTTGTGCAAGGATTTTTGCAAGCTCTTCTTTGCTGGGGGGTGAACCTTTGGGCATTTCATCTTGATGGAAGCCCCAGATTTCAATCAATTTACCGATACCGGGATTAAATAAACCATCCGTTTCAGTATAATACTTTTTGGAAATCGTCAGCATGTGCAACAAAGTTGGGTCGTTAATTTCAATCGACTTGCCTGCTGCAATCGCACGGTTGACTTCCATTAACGGGCTGCTAGGATTCCATGCGTGCCAATTTTTGTGCATTTCTTGGAAATCTTGCTCAATGGCTTCCGCTGCTTTTTTAGCCTGTGCCTCAGGTAAACCAAAAATACTGAGGCCCACCATCGTGCCAAACACATAAAACTGGTGCTTGTATAATAATTCTGGCGGCTTGTCTGCACTGCACGACATCAGAGAGAAACCCAATAGAAATAATGCTATTTTTTTCAACATGTGATGACCTTAACGTTTAAAATAAATGTCATTCTCGAACTGTCAATAAAGCGGATTGTACGGTGAAATATGCCTACAATTTCACTCAATCTTTGCGTATTTTACCCACTTCCTTGGAAAGCAGTGATTTTTTAAGCCTCTCTTCACCCAGCGGTTGCTGTTAAACAAGGGCTTAATACTGCCTTAAAAATAGAAGTGTGACAGATTATGCACGGCTTCACACCAAAAAACATAGGTGTTACCCGTATGTGGTAGGATAATTGCTAAAGCTAATGCACGCGCTAATCGCTTTCGCGTAGAATAATGTTTTGACGAGATTCACACTATCGCAACAAAATTTAGGGAGAATAGATCATGAATTTTAAAATGGTAAGCGGCATTGTCTTATCAAGCTTATTAGTTACTGCCTGCGCACCCGGAACAGGTCCGTCCAGTGGTGCAGCAGGCGCAGTGCTCGGTGGGATTGCAGGCGGGGCTTTGGGTTCTAATGTCGGTGGTGGACGTGGCAAGATTGTGGCGACGATTGTCGGTGCGTTGGCAGGGGCTGCCTTGGGGGGCGCAATTGGTAATTCGATGGATGAAACCGACCGTCAAAGAACCGCTTCTGGTTTGGAAACTGCCCGCGATCAACAACCTGTTGCTTGGACAAATCCAAACAGTAACGCACAATACACGGTCACTCCTACAAATACCTATCAAACCAGCTCGGGACAATATTGTCGCGATTACAGCATGAAGGCGGTGGTTGATGGAAAGCGTGAAACAGTTTATGGGAAAGCCTGTCGTCAAGCAGATGGAACTTGGCGCAACATTCAATAAGCCTCGCGTTTGCCAAAGACTTCCTAAGCGACTTGTGTCGTGGTGAATCACCATGCCAAGTCGTTTTTATTTTGACTACAATACTGCGCCCCCAACCCCCTAAAGGGGGCTAAATATTAAAACAAGCTCCTAAATCCCCTAAAGGGGACTTTAAAGATAATAAAATTTTTAGCTGTTTAGCCCCCTTTAGGGGGTTGGGGGCGCAGTTCAAACTCACAATTTTACTCACTCTCAATTTAGGTCACTATGTCATCAAATTCATGGGATATTGCTCAAGCACGCGCACTGTATAACGTTGATCATTGGGGCGGTGGATATTTCGACATCAATCCTGCGGGGGAAATTGCGGTCTCTCCTGTAGAAGGACAGCCCAGTGTCAGTCTTTACGAACTCGCACAAACTTTTTCCGCACATGGTTTATCTTTTCCCGTGCTGGTGCGGTTTTCGGATATTTTACGCCGTCGTGTGGAAACCTTATGTTCTGCCTTTCAACTGGCAATGCAACAAGAAAATTATCACGCCCAATATACCGCCGTTTATCCGATCAAAGTCAACCAACAGCACCATGTGGTTAAAGACATTCTGAGTTTGAAAAATGGCAAAGTGGGCTTGGAAGCAGGCAGCAAGCCCGAATTGATGGCAGTGTTAGGACTTGCGCCCGAAAACGGAATTATTATTTGTAACGGCTACAAAGACAGCGAATACATTCGCTTGGCACTGATTGGGCAACAATTGGGATTGCGTCCGCACATCGTGATTGAAAAATCTTCAGAACTGAATCTGATTATTGAAGAATCCAAATCGATGAATGTGACTCCGCTCCTTGGGATTCGAGTACGCCTTGCCACACGCGGCACAGGCAAATGGCAGGACTCGGGTGGCGAAAAGGGCAAGTTCGGCTTATCGGCGGCCCAAGTTTTAGAAGTAGTGAATCGCATTAAAGAAGCGGGTTTAATCGACAGTTTGCAACTCATGCACTTTCACGTCGGCTCACAAATTGCCAATATTCGCGACATCCAAAAAGCTTTACGCGAAGCTGGGCGTTATTATGCAGAATTGCGCAGCCTTGGCGCACCGATTCAAACCGTAGACGTGGGCGGTGGTTTGGGTGTGGATTATGACGGCACCCGCTCGCGTGCTTTCAGCTCGATGAATTACAGCATTCAAGAATATGCGAATAATGTGGTGCATGAATTCTGGGATGTTTGTGAAAATTACGGTTTGCCTCACCCCAATATTATTACCGAGTCTGGGCGGGCAATGAGTGCACATCATGCGGTATTAATTACCAATGTGATTGATGTAGAACGTGCACCCGGCGCGATTGAAATGCCACAACCGCCTTCTGCTGACG
>JBDKHS010000293.1:0-3356 GCA_039797505.1 Pseudomonadota bacterium
ACGCTTTTGCCTTCGTGTTTGACATTGAACTGTGTCAACAACTGGGCAAGCATCGCCTCGGGCGACAGCGCGGGGGTGCACGAGAGCGCGTAAACCCACCAATTTTCAGGTGCGCCATTGAGCAATTGCTGCAATAAGCTGCTTTTACCACAGCCCGACTCTGCCAGCACGAACAGTAATTGTTCACTATTTTGCAATAAGTGCCGTATCAAACTTAGGCGTTGCGTTAATTCTGGCGTGGTGAAAAAGCGCGCAGGATGGGCGAACGGGGAACTGGCTAACAGGGAAAATGCGGACGGTTCAAAATTAGACATAGTGTTATGGGATACGGTTGAAAACTCGCTGATAAAAAAGGATTAAGTCTTTCGGTAGAATAAGACTTAATCCAAAGCTTCCCACAATGCGGTTTGCTGTAGTAAGCATACACTATAACGCACACCAAATCCTGTGGTATCTGTGGGGATATGCCCTAAACCTTCTTTGCAATGGCTGCTGGATAAATCGATATGTATCCATGCCACTGAATCTTCTACAAAACGTTTCAAGAATCGTGCCGCTAAAATATGGTCAACTTCGCTGTCTTGAGTGCATTGCTTAATATCTGCCACTTCGCTTTCTAAAATATTGTCGTAATCCGCATCCAGCGGAAAACCCCAGACCCGTTCCCCTGAAATTTTACCCGTCGCCACCAGTTGCGGTAACAGGGCTTCACGATTGGTAAAAATGCCGCTGTAACGTGTGCCCAGTGCAGTGACACACGCGCCCGTCAGTGTTGCATAATCAAGCAAGATGTCAGGTTGTTGACGGCAAGCAAGCACCAAAGTATCCGCTAATAACATACGTCCTTCGGCATCGGTGTCCACAATTTCAATGCTCACGCCGTTGCTGGCAGTGACCACATCATGCGGTTTATACGCGGTGGGGCTGATGTGATTTTCTGCCAAGGCAAGCCAGCAATCCACTTGATAGGGCACTTGTAACTGGGTTAATGCGAGGAGCGTGCCTAAAGCAACCGCGCTGCCTTGCATATCTTCGTGCATTTCTGCCATGCCTTTGCGATTTTTGAGATGCAGCCCGCCCGTGTCGAAACACACACCTTTGCCCACTAAGGCCACTTTGTGGTGTGAACTGTTCACTTTGGGCTGATAACGTAAGTGTAAAATACCAGAACCCGCTTGTTCAGCCGCTTGTGTCACCGCAAGAAATGCCCCTGCTTGTTGATTTTCTAAGGCATCTAAGTCGTAAAAATTCACTTGCCAATGATGTAATTCTGCTAAAGCCAATATTTTTTCACGATAAATCAGTGGGTTTAAATAATTTGAGGGCAAAATTGAAAAATAGCGCGCCAAATTATTGCCTGCATTGCTGGCAAGCGTTTGCTGAAAATCGCCTTGCGCGCCGTATAAAATCACTTTTTCAATATGCCACACGGGGCTGGGCTGTTTGCGATAGTCTGGCAAAGCGGCTTGAGCTGCGCCAATTGCTGCGATTAGCGCATCAGCAAATTCGGTGGCGATTTTGGCAGAAAATCCTGCGATACAAATCGCAATCGTTTTGGGTAAATAACTTTGATGAACTTCAATGAGTTTACGGGCAAAACATAATTTTTCAAAAAAACTGCTTTCGGGGGCGCAGGTTTTTAAACTGACTACACTGGCGATAGCATTGGGCAATTCTACGCTTAATACGTCCGTCGTTTTGGCAAGCCGACGATTTAAACGTTGTTGAAATAAATGATGATAAGGTAAATTTTGCGAATGAGTGAAAAAATCAGACGGCACAATCATCACCCAGTGTGCATGGTGGTCAAACTCGTTGTGATTGGGGTGTTGGGAAAATTGTTGAATGTGCATGGTCAAAGTTAAGCCTGTTAAAATTATTTTTTGGTCACAAGATGACGCATACTTTAACTTAGAACACGGGAGGCTGCCAAAAATAAATAGGGCAGTAAGACAAGTTATCTCGTTCTTATTATGAAGTTAAGCATCAAACTGGATAGCTTATATTGGTAAAACGCTTGATTGTAGGTGCGAATCTATTCGCATGCATTTTTAATTAGAGAGCGTTATACGAATAAATTCGCACCTACAATCGGCTCAGTCTTGCAAACGAAGCTTAAGATTAAGACTCCAAATAGATGCTATACATACATTTGTCACAGACTGTTCCTCATAAGGAACAAACTGTGACGCTGCACGAGGTATTCGATTGCATGAAATCCCAAGTTTCTGCGAAAATGCTTTAAATACAAGCTATTTATGTCTTGATTTACAGACAGTTTAACAATGGCATAGTTTCTGCTAATTTAAGTAGAGCGAATGCGCTTAAATAATTTTTCACCATGTTGTATCAGGAGGATTTACCCATGTGGACCACCCCAGCTTATACTGAAATGCGTTTTGGTTTTGAAGTAACCATGTACATCTGCAATCGCTAGATTGTGGCGGGGGCGATTCTAGCCGCCCCCATTCCTCCCTCCCGCTTTTTGAAAACTCCCATGTACATACACGTTTTAGGTTCTGGCGCAGGCGGCGGCTTCCCCCAATGGAATTGCAATTGTCGCAATTGTGCAGGTTTACGCTCAGGTCAAATTCGCGCCCAAGCCCGCACCCAATCCTCAATTGCGGTCAGTGGCGACGGGCTAAATTGGGTATTATTCAACACCTCGCCCGATATTCGCGCCCAACTTGCCGCATTTCCCGCGATGCAACCTGCAAGACAGATTCGCGACACTGCAATTGCTGCGATTATTTACATCGACAGCCAAATTGACCACAGCACGGGCTTATTAATGCTGCGTGAAGGTTTGCCGATTGATGTTTATTGCACAGATATGGTTTTTCAGGATTTAACCACGGGTTTTCCAATTTTTAGCATGTTGGAACATTGGAACGGCGGCGTACAACGGCATCCTGTGCCGATTGATGGCAGCAGTTTCACCATTCCACAAACTCCAGAATTACGCTTCACTGCGATTTCTCTGAGCAGTAAAGCCCCTCCGTATTCGCCACATCGGCACGACCCGCATGACGGCGACAATATCGGGGTGAAAATTGAAGATTTACGCACGGGCAAGAATATATTTTATGCCCCCGGTTTGGGCGCGATAGAACCCAAACTTGTGCCCTTTTTAGAAAATGCCGATTGCTTATTAGTCGATGGCACATTTTGGCGCGATGATGAAATGGTGGTGCAAAACATCGCCAATAAGTGGGGCAGAGAATTGGGGCATTTGCCGCAATCAGGCGAAGGCGGCATGATTGAAGCCCTACGCGCATTTTCAAAACCGCGCAAAATTTTGATTCACATCAACAACACCAACCCAATTTTAGACGAAGATTCTCCCGAACGCGCTC
>JBDKHS010000294.1:0-2502 GCA_039797505.1 Pseudomonadota bacterium
ATAGTTATAATATTTAGTCTGCTATTTTTATAAAAGACTCGTTATAAAAATAAGTTAAAAAATAGTCGTAAATAGACAAAATAAACGGCTAAATACACAAATATATGAAATTAAGAAAAAAGAAAAACTAGCGTAATCCTATGTTTTAAAAATGAATTATGCTTCTTGCACTAGCCCTCCCCTTTAGGGGGCTAAAGATTAAAACGCTTTTAAGTCCCCTTTAGGGGCTTCTTTAGCGGTTAATTCCTATTTGATGACACACCCTAACACTCCCAAAACACGCACTATTTAGAGACAACTAATGAATATTGCAGAATACATGCTCCAAATTGGCAAAAATGCCCGTGATGCCGCCACGATTTTAGGGCGCAGCAACACTCAAGTGAAAAATGCTGCCTTGGCAGCCATTGCCGACGAATTAGAAACGCGTCAACCCGAATTACTCGCCGCCAATGCCCAAGATTTAGCCCAAGGCAAAGCCAACGGCTTAGAATCTGCAATGTTAGATCGCCTCACTTTGAATGAAAAAGGCATTGCAGGCATGATTGAAGGCTTGCGCCAAGTGATTGCCTTGCCTGACCCGATTGGCTGCATCAGTGATTTACATTACCGCCCCGCAGGTTTTCAAGTCGGGAAAATGCGCGTGCCTTTGGGCGTGGTCGGGATTATTTACGAAGCCCGCCCCAACGTCACCATCGATGCCGCAAGTCTGTGTTTAAAATCAGGCAATGCCACGATTTTGCGCGGTGGCTCAGAAGCGATTCAATCCAATCAAGCGATTGCAAAATGTATCGCCGCAGGTTTGGAAAAAGCAGGTTTACCCGCAACCGCCGTGCAAGTGATTGAAACCACCGACCGTGCTGCGGTGGGTGAACTGATTCGCATGAGCAAATACGTCGATGTGATTATTCCACGCGGCGGCAAAAGTTTAATCGAGCGCATCAGCCAAGAAGCGCGCGTGCCTGTGATTAAACATTTAGATGGAATTTGTCATGTGTATATCGACGACAAAGCCGATTTAAACAAAGCCTTGCAAGTGGCTTACAATGCCAAAACCCAGCGTTATGGCACTTGCAACACCATGGAAACTTTATTAGTTGCGAAAGGGATTGCCGCCCAAATTTTGCCAATTTTGGCAGAAAAATATCACGCCACAGGGGTGGAATTACGTGGCTGTGCGGAAACTCTGAAAATTCTGCCCAACATCACCGCCGCCAATGCAGCGGATTGGGACACGGAATATTTAGCCCCGATTTTGTCAATTAAGATTGTGGAAAATATTGACGAAGCGATTGCACATATTCGCACCCACAGTTCGCAACATACCGAAAGTATTATTACGGAAGATTGGGATCGCGGCATGCGTTTCTTGCAAGAAGTTGATTCCAGCTCGGTGATGGTCAATGCTTCGACCCGCTTGGCGGACGGTTTTGAATATGGTTTAGGCGCGGAAATCGGCATCAGCACTGATAAATTCCATGCACGCGGCCCTGTGGGTTTGGAAGGACTCACCTCACAAAAATTCATCGTACTCGGCAATGGACACATTCGCCAATAAGGAGCTTTGCATGTCAGAACCAGTGTTAGCATTTCATGCGGTGGCGGGGATTCGTATCGGGACGACCTGTGCACAAATTAAACAAGCGGTGCGTGATGATTTAACTTTATTTGAAATCGCCCCGAATAGCAGCACAGCTGCCGTATTCACGCAAAATGCGTTTTGTGCCGCACCTGTGACTTTGAGTAAAAAACATTTACATAATACCGCGCCGCGTTTTTTGCTGATTAATTCAGGCAATGCCAATGCAGGCACGGGCGCACAAGGTTTACAAGATGCACTCAGTAGTTGTGCCTCGGTTGCCGCCCAAGCGTCTTGCACTTCAGAAGCGGTGCTGCCATTTTCAACGGGCGTAATTGGGGTTTCTTTGCCTGTGGAAAAAATCTGCAAAGCGATTCCTGTCGTCTTTCAAAATCTTTCTGCTGACAATTGGGACAAGGCAGCGCGGGCGATTATGACCACCGACACCGTGCCCAAGTTGGTTTCTCGTCAAGCAGAAATAGGCGGACATCTGGTCACAGTGACAGGGATTTCTAAAGGCGCGGGCATGATTCGTCCCGACATGGCAACCATGCTGGGCTTTATTGCGACTGATGCTTCAGTCCCGCAAAGTTTATTACAAGAATGCCTGAATTATGCAGCAAATCGCAGTTTTAACCGCGTCACTATCGACGGCGACACCTCAACCAATGATTCTTGCGTGTTAGTGGCGACGGGTAAAGGTATGTTGAGCGTGAACGCGGCGGATGAAGCTTATTTGCAACTGCGCGATTTAATCACCGAGGTTTGCATTGCTTTGGCGCAAGCGATTGTGCGCGATGGCGAAGGCGCGACGAAATTTATCACCGTGCGCGTTGAACAAGGCGCAGACGCGCAAGAATGTTTAGACGTGGCTTACACTATCGCCCATTCTCCTTTGGTCAAAACTGCGTTTTTTGCCAGCG